>NZ_JBEBKJ010000070.1:0-20231 GCF_040079455.1 Methyloglobulus sp.
ATTTCAGCCGAATACCGCCCATTAAGGTGAATGCCAATTCAAAAAAATCGGCTTTTGACCAGTCAGCCGGAGTTTCTGCTGTTTGTGCAAAGGTCTCAGGATGTTTTGAAAAAAGTAAAACGCATCTGTTGTCTTCTCGACAGATGCACTTGGTTCTTCGAGTACGTCCTAAGACCTCATTTTAAGAAATTACTACTAAAATTTTGCTTGGCTTTTTGAATTAAGGTACTAGCTTGCTCCTCATTGTATAGACAACCTAAATCAGCTCTTAAATTTTTTCTAAATTGATTTTTACAGTTAAATATCTTTTCGATTTGCTCATCTGTATATCGATCTTTTAATCCTTTTCCCATACTAAGTGCTGAAATAAGTGCGCGAAAAGCCATCAACGATTTTCCGCTTATTGCTATGTTAACAACACCTTTTTTCCAATCGACAAGATCATATCTAATCTTTTCTAAGTTCTGTTCGGAAACTATGCCTTCTGGCTTAGGCCGACGGAGAATTTGATCTGTTACGTCAAATGCTGGAGGATAGCACTCTAATCTCATATTATATAGGCGATCAGTAAACATGCGATCTAAGCGTTTATCTATTTCTCTTTGCTGGATAAGATAACTTACAGCAGACACAATTAATGATGTTAATGCAGCAATTAAAGCTGTAACTATTTCCATAGGTATTGCTCTTTTATTAAATTTAGTTGAATATCATAGGTGACCTAAAACAATAGTTCGATGAAACAGGTGCTTGCGCACTTTTGATATGAGTTCGACAGTTTGGGCTGAATGCAATGAAGCCAATGCTCGTTTGTCGTGTTCTCGATAGATGCGCCTACTTTCTCGTCATACCTAAGCGATTAGCCTAATGGTATGGGTTCCTCGCCTTCCCAACGGCATCGCGATGTGCCAAAGCGGGAGGGTAAAACCACCACTTAACAGAAGGCGAGGAATCCGAGATGAATATTAAGACAATTGGTCTGGACATTGTAAAAAACATATTTCAGGTACACGGTGTTGACCGGAATGGGAAGGCTGTCCTGCACAAACAGCTCAAGCGCAACCAAGTGTTGGCCTACTTAGAGCTTATACGTAATAATATTACCCTGATTTTTCCTTAAAAAGATCACGGAAGTAGCACGCTTAAGTAAGCCGATAGCTCCGATCCATTTTTTCATAACGCACCAAGAGTTGTCTGAACCGATTAAACTAGGAGCGGCACACCTCAACTACCCTGCACCTTGGCTGGTGGCTCGGTTTAGGGTTTAGCATAACCATCCTTGGCTTTTAGATCTCGGCACTCATTACCGAAAGGACGGGTTGTTGAAAAATATAAAGGGATCTCTAAAAATTCAAAAAACTCCTTCTCCCTCTGGGAGAAGGTCGGGATGAGGGTAATAAAATCAAGCAATTATATCCCTCACCCTAGCCCTCTCCCAGAGGGAGAGGGGATTATTAGAGGTTTCCATATGCTCGAAATTAACCCCAATAATTCTTAACATCATATTTTTTAAAGAGAAATTATCACATGGCCGTAGGACAAAACAATTTCCCCAACATGCCGGAAATCCCCGGTATTAAGCTAGGCACGACCAATGCAGGTATTAAACAAACTGTTAGGGATGATTTGCTGCTGATTGCTTTGGCGGAAGGCGCTACCTGCGCCGCCGTATTCACGCGTAACGCCTTTTGTGCCGCTCCGGTGCATGTAGCGAAAGCCCATCTTTTGCAGCAACCGCGTTGGTTGCTGATTAATTCTGGCAATGCCAATGCGGGTACGGGTAAGCAGGGCATGGATGATGCGTTGTTGTCTTGTGCCGGAGTTGCCGAAATAGTTGGTGGTCAGGCTAATCAAGTGTTGCCGTTTTCTACCGGAGTAATCGGTCAGCCTTTACCTGCAGCAAAGATTATCGCCGCATTACCTGCCGCTGTTGAGCTGTTAAGTGCAGATTCGTGGGGCAAAGCCGCACGCGCTATTATGACCACCGACACCTTCCCCAAAGGGGTATCCAAAGTAATAATACTGGACGGTCAGCCCATCACCATCAATGGTATTTCCAAAGGCGCGGGCATGATACAGCCAGATATGGCGACGATGCTGGCGTTTATCGCCACAAATACCAAGATTGCCCAGCCGTTGCTGCAAACATGTTTGGCTAAGGCTGTTGAGCAATCCTTCAACCGGATTACCGTCGATGGCGATACTTCCACCAATGATGCTTGTGTGTTGATGGCGAGTGGCCAGAGTTCTGCGCCGGAAATTACTGCAAGCACGGAGAATTATCATATATTTGCCGATGCCATCATGGTGGTGTGTAAGCAACTGGCGGAATTAATAATCCGCGACGGCGAAGGCGCAACCAAATTGATGCGTATCGTCGTCGAACAAGCCAAATCCGACGAAGAAGCGGTGTGCGTCGGTAAAACCATCGCCCATTCGCCCTTAGTGAAGACAGCTTTTTTTGCCAGCGATCCTAATTGGGGACGTATTTTGGCAGCGGTAGGCCGCGCCGGAGTCGAAAACATGGTGTTGGAAGACGTTCAGATTTATCTGAACGATGTCTGCATCGTCAGGAATGGCGGCTGCGCTGATGATTACACCGAAGCCGCCGGACAGAGGGTTATGAAGCAAGAAGAAATCACGATTACCGTCAAATTGGGGCGTGGGAAAGCAGTTCAGGAAGTCCTAACCTGCGATTTTTCTTATGATTATGTGAAGATTAATGCGGAGTATAGGACATAGTGTTGCAACCCAGTATTTATAAGATTGAAGATATTGGGTTGGGTTTTCTTGCAGTTATGGCAAAACCATCTGCGGGAGAATGGATTGAAGATGAGTTTTTGGGCATAGCCAAACAAGGAATACATCAAATCGTTTCCTTGCTAGAACTCCAAGAAGCTTATGTAGTCGGTTTGCAAGACGAAAAGCAACTGGCAGAGAAAAATAGAATGGAATTTATTTCATTCCCAATTCAAGACCGGGGCTTGCCAAAGTCAGTGAGCGAATTTAGCCGCTTCACAAAAAATCTTTATCATCAAGTTTCGGATGGGAAAAATACTATCGTACATTGCCGGGCTGGAATTGGGCGTACTGGTTTAGTAGCTGCGGGTATTCTATTGCACCACGGATATAACCCTAGTGCTGCGTTTGAACTCATTTCTCTGAAAAGGCATATACAAGTACCAGATACGGACGAACAATGTAATTGGCTTATGACAAACCACATTGAAATTGTCGGAAATTCATAACAATTGTTTCAACTTATTGACATGAAATCCTTGCAGGTTGCTGTTGGCGTTGTCAAAAACTCGTCAGGTCAAGTCTTGATTTCACTAAGGAACGAAAACTTACACCAAGGCGGCTTATGGGAGTTCCCCGGCGGCAAAAGTGAAGCATCAGAAACTGCTGAACAAGCCTTGGCGCGGGAACTTAAAGAAGAACTGGATATCACCGTTCAAACGGCAACGCCGCTGATCACGATCAACCATCAATACCCCGATTTAGCCGTGCAACTCCACGTGTTTGCAGTTGAGCGTTTTGACGGTGTGGTAAAAAGTTGCGAAGGCCAACCGTTTTTGTGGGTGAATCCTGATGATTTGGTCAACTACGCTTTTCCAGTTGCCAATCAGCCAATTATTGCCGCAGCCCGATTGCCGCGCTATTACGCGATTTTGGATGATGCCGATCCCGCGCTTTTGCTGGTTAACCTGGTAACAATTCTTAATAAAGGCATTAAGCTCATTCAAGCACGGTTGAAAACCCTATCCGTTGCGGCGGTAGAAGCGTTTCTTGAGCAAGCCTATCCTTTGTGTAAAGCCCATAATGCTTGGTTATTATTGAACTCTTCGGTCGATAATGCAGAAGGTTTTGAAGTTGACGGGCTGCATTTAACTAGTTTGGATTTGCTGGCTCGTGATAAGAGGCCTTTAAATAAACGGTGGGTGGCTGCATCCTGCCATAATAGTGATGAGTTACACCATGCCCAAAAAATTGGGGTTGATTTTGTGGTGTTAGCTCCGGTGTTGCCGACTCCAACACACCCAGATGCTGAGGTTTTAGGTTGGGATCAATTTGCTAAGTTGGTTGCAAATACAAACCTGCCTGTTTACGCGTTGGGTGGATTGTCGGCGGTTGATTTGTTTGCGGCGCAGAAAGCGGGGGCGCAGGGTGTTGGTGGAATTAGGGCGTTTTTGGAGTGAAATTGTCGAAAATCATAGTTGAATTCAGTATTTGAATGGAATCCTTGATTAAGTTCTTCGACAAGTTTAGGACGAACGGGTAAGTTGTTGAGTCCAATTTTCTTCAAGATAGACTAATGGGGATGTCTAACCCCCCCCCTCTCCCTCAGGGAGAGGGCTAGGGCTAGGGTGAGGATTGTAAATGCCTGATTTTAAACCCCTCATCCCAACCTTCTCCCGAAGGGAGAAGGAGCTTTTTGAGTTTTTAGAGATTCCCTTAATTTAAGAGAATGTTGCCGCTGTCAGTTCGGCAGGGATTTCCGTGAATGACGTGTTTTTTAAATATTTCTTTATGAATCTAAACTATTTCAAAATTGTTGTCTGGATGTGCAGCTTATTATTGCTGCCTTCTGTTGCCTTAAGCGATAAGCTCAACGACCAGCGCCAGGCTTTCTTACAAGCTGTGAAATACCTGTCTGAGAAGAACGAAGCCGGATTTCTGGAGGTTAGCGCCAGCTTGACCGATTACTCGTTGTATCCTTACGTAAAATATCAATGGCTGAAAGATCATACTGATCAAACCGATCAGGTGCTGACATTCTTATCGACTTATAAAAACACCCGCTATGCCGGATTGCTGCGTTCCAAGTGGCTAGATTATCTTGCCGAACACGAACGCTGGGACGATTTTATTAAGCATTACGAAGTGAATGAGAGCAGTGCTGATGATTGCCAGTACCAATGGGCGCAATACCAAACAGGCAAGCAACAACAAGCATTGGCCGAAGCAAAACATTTGTGGCTTTCTGGTCGTGCAGCAGAAAAGCTGTGTCAGCGGCTATTTTCTGCACTGCAAAATTCATCCCTTATTACGCCTGATTTGTTTTGGCAACGGTTTGAGACGGCAATAGAAGGCAACAATACTGAAACAGCACGAGCGACATCACTTTTGCTGAAAGAATCCGCACGAAAAAATGCCGAGGACTGGCTGCAACTGCATCAAAAGCCGGAATTGGTTGAAGACAGTCGATTTTGGCAGGAGAAAACTGCCCAAACAGGCCGGCTGTTTGCCCACGCTATCAAGCGGTTGGCAAATGCCAATTTGGAGAAGGCATTAGCAGTTTGGGACGGCAAAAAATCCGATGTTGCTGTTGATGGACAAACTGCCCAGGCCGTTGAACGTAAGCTTGGGTTGGCTTTGCTCGGCAAAAAAGATAACCGTGCTTACGGTCACCTTAATAAGGTAACACAAACGGATGAAGAAGCCAGAGCGGCAAAAGTAAGGGCGGCATTGCTTGAGCAAAATTGGCAGCATGTCAACAGTGCGTTGACAGATTTGACTTTGGACGAGCAACAAGAACCCAAGTGGCAATACTGGCAGGCGAGGGGATTGCAAGAAATAGGAAAGAAGCAAGAATCAAACAAAGTCTACACAGAATTAGCCAAAGACCGAAGCTATTATGGTTTTCTGGCAGCGGATACTGTCAATATGCCGTATCAAATCATCGACCAGTCCGTAAAGGTGCAGGAAGATGAGCTCAAGCAATTCGCAGAACATCCCGATTTTAATGCCTGCTATGAGTTTAAGTTACTTAATCTGGATTTAGAAGCACGTCGCCAATGGCAGTTTGCGATAAAAAATTTACCCAAGGAAAAACTCCTGACGGCAGCGAAATTGGCGCAGCAATGGCAGTGGGATCAAATTGCGATTACAACATTGGTAAAAGCCGATTATTGGGACGATATGGCGTTGCGGTTTCCAGTTTTGTATCTTACCGAAGTGCAAACCAGTGCTGATAAACATGGGCTTGATCCCGCTTTACTGTTCGGCTTGATGCGGCAGGAAAGTATGTTGGATAAAAATGCGGTATCCTCTGTTGGGGCAAAAGGCTTGATGCAACTTATGCCAGAAACAGCCCGAACAGTGGCTAGAACATTGCTCGAGCCGTGGCAATCTGATAATGATTTATTCAAACCAGAATTAAATATCAACTACGGCGGCTATTACTTTAAGGATTTGTTAACTCGCTTCGGCGGTCATGTTGCCGTAGCTGGGGCGGCCTATAATGCAGGGCCTAATCGCGCAAAAAAATGGTTGCCTATAACGTCTCCAGTTCCGGCTGACATCTGGATCGAAACTATCCCTTTCAAAGAAACCCGAAAATACGTTTCTACGGTACTTTCGTACGCGATTATTTATCAGCAGCGGCTAAAAAAAGGCAGTCTCAAGTTGAAGAACTTATTGCGGGATGTCACGCCATAATACAACGGGCTAAAATTTGAGCTGATTTTTTCCGGTGTCTGTACGATAATACAGTGCTTTTATAAAAATTATAGCCAACAAGGTGCGGAATATCGTTATGTCGAAACAGCATAGTTTAACCTATGAAGAGTTGCTAAAATCGGGCAGGGGAGAGCTATACGGGCCTGCTAACGCGCAATTACCGTTGCCGCCCATGCTTATGATGGACAGGATTACCCTGATCACCGATGAAGGCGGCAAGTACGGTAAAGGCCAGATGGTCGCTGAGTTGGATATACATCCTGATTTGTGGTTTTTTGCCTGCCATTTTCAAGGCGATCCCGTCATGCCCGGTTGTTTGGGGCTGGATGCCATGTGGCAATTGGTCGGATTCTTCCTGTGCTGGATGGGTGGGCCGGGCAAAGGTCGTGCGTTGGGCGTGGGTGATGTCAAATTTACGGGCCAAGTTTTGCCGACTGCCAAAAAAGTGACTTACCGCCTAGATATGAAGCGGCTGATCATGCGTAAACTCTATATGGGTATTGCCGATGCCACGATGGAAGTCGATGGTAAGGTCATCTACGAAGCCACTGATTTACGTGTTGGTTTATTTACATCCTTGTCGGATTTTTAGGAGTCGTTATGAAACGGGTAGTGGTAACAGGCTATGGCATCGTTTCCAGCATTGGCAACAATAAGGCTGAAGTCCTCGATTCCCTAAAGCAAGGCCGCTCCGGCATCGTGTTTGCAGATGTCTATAAGGAAATGGGTTTCCGCAGCCATGTCCACGGCGCGATCAACATCGACCAGGACGAATTCATCGACCGCAAAGTCAAACGCTTTATGGGCGATGGCGCGGCATTTAACTATATCGCCATGCAGCAAGCGATTGATGATGCGGGTTTGGCTGAGAATGACGTAAGCAACGTCCGTACCGGCTTGGTTATGGGTTCGGGTGGACCCTCTACCTCGAATCAGGTGGAAGCTGCGGATATTTTGCGCGAGAAAGGTATCAAAAAAGTGGGGCCTTATATGGTCACCCGCAGCATGTCCAGCACCAATACCGCCTGTTTGGCGACACCCTTTAAAATTAAAGGGGTCAATTATTCGATTACCTCGGCTTGTTCCACCAGCGCACACTGCATCGGCCACGCCTCGGAACTAATTCAACTGGGCAAGCAAGACATCGTATTTGCTGGCGGCGGCGAAGAGCTGCACTGGACTTTATCCTTATTGTTCGATGCGATGGGTGCGTTGTCATCCAAATATAACGATGCTCCTGATACTGCTTCTCGTCCTTACGATGTTAACCGCGACGGCTTTGTTATCTCCGGCGGCGGCGGCGTGTTAGTCATGGAAGAACTGGAGTATGCAAAAGCCCGTGGCGCGAAAATCTACGCGGAATTGACCGGATACGGCGCGACTTCTGATGGTTACGACATGGTGCAGCCATCGGGTGAAGGTGCGGTTAGGTGTATGCAGCAAGCAATGGCGACCGTGCATGACAAAATCGACTACATCAACGCCCACGGCACCAGTACGCCAGTTGGCGATACCAAAGAATTGGAAGCCTTACGTGCGGTATTTGGCGCAGAAAACGTGCCTTGGGTAAGCTCCACCAAATCCTTAACCGGACACGCCTTAGGTGCTGCGGGGGTTAACGAAGCGATTTATTCCTTGTTGATGATGGAAAACAACTTCCTCAGCGTCTCCGCCAACATCACCGACCTCGATCCCGGTGCGGAAGGCATCCCCATCGTGCGGGAACGGCAAGATAACGTCACTTT
The DNA here is from genome assembly GCF_040079455.1 of Methyloglobulus sp. Lineage (GTDB taxonomy): Bacteria > Pseudomonadota > Gammaproteobacteria > Methylococcales > Methylomonadaceae > Methyloglobulus. The sequence goes on from NZ_JBEBKJ010000070.1 coordinate 8,208, forward strand.
GAACACCATTATGTCCAATAGTTTTGGCTTTGGTGGTACGAATGCGACGTTGATTTTTCAGCGTTTTAATGGATAAGCATTTGTAGCTTGTAATGCTACCCAAATGCGATAAGGTTTATCTGTGGACATGCCGCCTGCGACTGATTATTTTCGTAATGATGTCTTACTTAAGCGGCCTTATATTAAAATAGAATGGTGTCAAACCGCGTTAACAAATCCGCTCCGGCGGGAAATTCAGCCCGATGGCCGTATTCGCCATTGGATTTTTGTGCCAGAATTGAATAAATATTTACGGGTAATTACCTTGGACGATGGCGTTACCTTACATAACGCCTTTCCAGACCGGAGATTCAAGCCATGAAATTAAGTTACGATAAGGCAACTGATTCATTGTACATCCACCTATCCAACACGCCCTCGGTCGATTCCGACGAAGTGGCCGATGGCGTGGTGCTGGATTTTGACAGCAATGGCGTGTTAGTGGGCATAGACGTGCAACACGCCAGCCAAAAGACTGACATCAATTCCGTGTCGTTGTCGCACTTGCCGTTGCAGGATTTGAATGCGGCATAATCGTATTGTTCATGCGCGGAAATGAGCACGTAGGGCGGATTAGACGCGCAAATCGGTTGCGTTCTGAATTTTCACTTTGGTTGGGTGCGTCGTAATCCGCCGAATGAAAAATTGCACACATGCTACAGCTCAACTTAGTTCGTTGAGCATTATAAAAACAGGAATAGCTATGAGTTCACGGAAGCTTATTGTCGGTTTAACGATTGTTTCTATTCTGTGTGCTCTAGCGGTTATGATATTCCATGAGTCAAGCAGACTGTTTTTCGAGGAGTCTATTCCTGTCGAATTTAAAATTGCTGACACTTTGTTATCACACGAAGAAATTGCTTGTGGTTTAGCAATTTTTAAAATATCTGATTCTACAGTTTCGAAAATTAATTCCGAGAGGTTGAAATTTTTCGAGAATGCTACATAAGCAAGAATTCTTCATAAATATGGGAATAACCACTATTCAGCATGGAGTGAAACACCTGTGCCAGAAGGTTGGTACAATGAGGGGTCTTGGTTTTATTGTGGTGAACACGAATTGCTCGGAAGTATTATTACTGCTGGAAAGAAAACTGGATCTTATTATTCTGCTAGCGTTAACGGTGAAACAAAATTTATAGTGGTTCCATCTCTTGGAGTGATAGTTTATTCGTATTTTGACTGAACCAAGGGTCATTCATTGCAGTAGCTCGTAGATACCGTTTATCGAATACCCTCAAACTAACCATGACCGACCCAACCCAAAAATCCCGCACCCAATTCAATAAGCTGCAAAAACGCTTACGCCACTATGTCGGTGATGCGATTGCCGATTACAACATGATTGAAGAGGGCGATAAGGTCATGGTTTGCTTGTCCGGCGGCAAGGATTCTTACACTATGCTCGACATTCTGCTCAATTTGCAGAAAACCGCGCCCGTCAACTTCGAGCTAATCGCCGTCAACCTCGACCAAAAACAGCCGGGATTTCCTGAACACGTCCTACCCGAATACCTGTCGTCCATCGGTGTGCCTTATCACATCATCGAGAAAGATACCTACAGCGTGGTCAAGCGCGTAATACCGGAAGGAGCGACCACTTGTGGGCTATGTTCAAGATTACGGCGTGGCACGCTATATGGCTACGCAGAAGCCAACGGCATCACCAAAATCGCCTTAGGTCATCATCGTGATGACATTCTGGAAACTTTCTTTTTGAATATCTTTTACGGCGGCAAACTGAAAGCCATGCCGCCTAAGCTACTCAGTGATGACAAAAAAAATATTGTCATCCGCCCATTAGCGTATTGCCGCGAAAAAGACATCGAGGGGTTTTCCACATTCAGGAATTACCCTATCATCCCCTGTAATCTCTGTGGTTCACAGGAAAACCTCCAAAGAAAAGCCATGAAGGTCATGCTAAAAGTCTGGGATAAGCAATTTCCTGGTCGCTTAGAAACCATATTCACCAGCCTCCAAAACGTCGCGCCATCGCAACTGGCAGACACTCAGTTGTTTGATTTTCCTGGGTTGGCCTTAGCCCGTGAATTACAACCAACAGCTCAGGGAATTACAATCACAGAAGGTTTGGAAGTATTAGCGCAGTAGCTTTGATCTGACACTACTTTGCCATTGATATATAGATTCATGCGTTCATCTAATGAAATACATTGGTATAAAAGCTAATATTCAATTGATTTTTAGAGCCGTTAGGTTAAACTATGCGGCTTCGGAGAGGTGGCAGAGCGGTCGAATGCGGCGGTCTTGAAAACCGTTGAGGGTTTATCCCCTCCCAGGGTTCGAATCCCTGCTTCTCCGCCATCTCTACTCACCACACCATCTCGGAATCAGCCAACTTATTCGGCTTGTTCGTCTTAATGCAATGTCCGCGTGAAAAAGCACTACACTTATGCAGTGATCAATGTGTTTATATTCCTAGTCAAAGTAAAGTAATCGCTTCTACTAATGACTATGTTCGAGAAAGAAGATGGCAACTTATACCCGTAAACAAGGCAAGATAATTAACAAGGCGCTGGAAGACTGGCAAACACGCGGTTTACTGTCTCCTGAGCTGGGAAAAACCTTGTGCGAAAATATGACGGTTTCCACAATGGATTGGGGCCGGCTGGCAAAATATGCCTTCTGGGCAGCCGTTGCCAGCATCCTCATTAGCGTGACCAGTGCGTTGGCGGACAGTGCGCTGATGGACATGTTAAAAAACCTGTTTAGCTGGTTCTGGCGTTTTTCTGATCTCGGCAAAAGCGCATGTTTCACCCTCATTGCCGCCAGTTTTTACGGTTGGGGTTTAGTCCGAAGGCAAGCTGCACCGCAAAAACTTTACTCAAATGGCGCAGTCCTGTTTCTGGGGGTTTTGGCGACTGCGGTTGCTATTGGGTTTTTAGGTAGGGCTTACGATACCGGCAACGGACATTTCTCCTTACTATTTGCGCTTGCCGCCGCCATTTATTGTGCGCTTGGGTTGTGGTTTCCATCTGGATTGGTTTATGTGTTTGGATTGCTATCGCTGGGTGCGTGGTTTGGCGGCGAGACTGGCTATATGTCCGGTTATGGCGCGTATTATCTGGGGATGAGCTGGCCGTTGCGTTTTGTGTTTTTTGGCGCTGGCCTAACCGCATTAAGTTATGTAGTCAGCCAATGGTCACCACGCGCAAGTTTTTCGCGGCCTACCTTGGCTATGGGTTTGTTGTATTCGTTCATAGCGTTGTGGATTATGTCTATCTTTGGCAATTACACCAACTATGACAGTTGGTGGAGTGGGCGCGATAAGTTATCGCTGCTTCCGTGGGCATTGTTGTTTGGCGTGGCGGCGTGTGCCTCAATTTGGCATGGGTTGAGGTTTGATGACAGCATGACGCGAGGCTTTGGCATCACTTTTTTAGGTATCAATCTATACACGCGGTTTTTTGAGTATTTCTGGAATGGCTTACACAAAACGGTATTTTTCGCCATTCTGGCTGCCAGCCTATGGTTTATTGGCAGCCATGCCGAGCGGATATGGAATGTCGGTCGCAGCCGCTAGAAGATGAAGATGCGACCAGTTAGTGTAGGAAAAACATTGGCCTTACCTTCCCTTGTTTTCTTCGACATGAATCCCAAAAACCAATGATTAAGCTGGGTTTTGAGTTTGTTTGGCTATCCAGGCCATGAGTTTTTGGAAAACCAAAACCTTAGCTGAAATGACCCATGAGGAATGGGAATCTTTATGTGATGGTTGCGGCAAATGCTGTTTGCATAAGCTTGAAGATCAAGATACCGGCAAGGTTTACTACACCAATGTTGCCTGTCGTTTGTTGAATTTGACATCCTGTCGATGCACCCATTACCCAGAACGCACCCGCTTAGTCCCTGAATGTCTCGATCTAAAGCAAAATGATGTTGCCGAATTTGCCTGGCTACCGTCAACCTGCGCTTACCGTTTGGTTGCTGAAGGCAAAGAACTTGCCGATTGGCATCCTCTGGTTTCCGGTAAATCAAGTAGCGTAATAGAAGCTGGCGTTTCCATCAGAAGTTTTGCGGTTGCAGAATCGCAAGCGGACGATTTGGAAGACCATGTAATTGAGTGGTTAGAATAATGAGAACTGCGATTTTAATTGGCGGATCATTAAAATCAACAGATACCCCTTATGAGTTTCTCCACAAATTAACCTTGTTTTTTTCAAGTTTTCCGTTTGATGAAGTACAAGCTATTCTTACGGCTGTAGCGACTAGTTTTGCCTTAATTTTGGCTGCTGAGATGGGCGATAAAAGCCAGCTGGTCTGTATGGCACTGGCATCAAAGCATCGACCAGTTCCTGTGGTACTTGGTGCGCTCAGTGCGTTTGCGGTATTGAATGCTTTAGCCGTCGGCTTTGGTAAGGCAATCGCCAATTGGCTTCCTGAATATGTAATCGCGGCGGCGGTTGCTTTGTTGTTTATCATCTTCGGTATACAAGCACTGCGCACCCAACTTGAAGACCCACATGAGGAAGTTAAAGAAAAAAGTGGGCATGGGATCTTCTTTGCCACCTTTTTATTAATTACTGTTGCCGAATTCGGCGATAAAACTCAACTTGCTGTGGTTGCCCTGAGCAGTACAAGCAGTCCTATTGGGGTATGGTTGGGTTCTACTATAGCGCTTGGCACTACATCAGCATTGGGCGTTTTAGCAGGAAAAAAGCTACTGGAAAAAATCTCTCTGGAACTGTTACATAAAATCGGCGGGACGCTCTTTTTGATGTTATCAGGTGTCGCTGTTGTTAAGGCGTATCAAAGTTATTTTGGATCTTAAGGTCGCCGCGCTCTCTGATGTGGCGTGTATTGCTCTTAGCAGAGCAGTTTTATTAACGCGCGTAGTTCGATTTACTTTGCGCGTCAATTTTGAATGAGTGACAAGTACGGCTCTGTTTTCCGCAAAGCTGCCTATTTATTTCATCGGCATTTGTTGATGACTTTCCATCATCTCGGCATGATGTGCTTTCATTAGCTGTAGTTGTTGTTTTTTAAGTGTTTCTTTTTTAGCGGGATCTTTTTCCGCCAATATTTGATTAGAAAGGTCGTGCATTTTTAGCATATGTTCTTGCATCGAACTCATGTGTTTGTCTTTCTGTTCTTCGGTCATGCCTGACATCATACCGCCACCCATACCATGATGCATGCCCATGCCCATACCCTTCATCGGCATAGGGGGAGATTTTTGTACATCCTCTGCGTTACTTGTTGCAGTGATTAACGCGAATAAACACATTGCTGCAATTGATGGGTAACTATTTTTCATTGAAACCACCTTAATTAATAATTGAAAGAGGCAGTGAGTAAGTCACTGTGCTTCTAGGAGTTTTATACCAAGTAAAAGTTCATTGCTTGAAATATCGTTCTTTTTCAGGAAATTAAGTTACCTGCAAACATTTTATCGAAACTGCAACAACGTCATACTAGCATGATTTTTACGACACAATTTAGGCTTTAGCTGGCACAGATCAATGGGATAGTTAAGTGATATTGTCCCCTCAACATCAAATCACTCGGCGCAACTGCTTTAAGTTGGTATGGTGCATGGGATACTTCTACTTAAGATCAGGTAATAAACCGTGCAATAGCGCAGCGTATTACTCCGAATGGAAAGATAAAGATTCCACACCACAGACAATCTGCACCAATGAATCCGATTACCTTATTTCGTAGCGCATTGTTTCCACCCAAACCGTTTGAGGCTGAAATCGAACGCCAATTTTTGTGTGATTACAGCGCAAGGCACGTAACCCGTCGGCGTGTTGCCGGCACAGTGGCATTATGTGTTGGTATAACGTATTTTGGCACTGATTTATTTGATGCCATAAACGATAAGCAATTTTGCCAAGTTTTTATCAATAAAATTTTACCTTTGCGCTTGCTAGGCACGGCAGCAATGGCGGTGTCGGCATGGTTAACATTCAAACCCCTCCTAAAGACCAGTGAACGTTATGCAAACTTTTGCAGTGTCTTTCGCGTGATGGGGTATGTTACCCGTCACTCACGTTTTGCTGACGGTGACGTTTTTGACCCCCGTTGAAACTTTACGAACGGGGCAACATGCCCAGTCCGGCTGAGGGCATGCCAAGCCAAGCCAGATTTGATGTTCATCATTATTTTATTATTGTACAATAATAAGTACGGTACAATAATGCGTACTTATTAATAAATGGAGGTTTTTATGCTGGCGATAAGCTATTCTGATTTACGTAACAACTTGGCAAAAACGATAGACCGTGTGAACGAAGACCACTTGCCGATCTTGATTACTCGGCAAAATGGCAAACCTGCTGTATTGATGTCGCTGGAAGACTTTAATGCTTACGACGAAACGGCTTACCTGATGGCAAGCCCTGCAAACAAAAAGGATTTGGAAGAGGCAATAACCGAGATTAAGGCGGGAAACGTGGTTTACCACGAATTGATTGAGGATGATGAGTGAGATTGTGTTTTCGTGGCAAAGCGTGGGATCAGTACATGCATTGGTACGAAACCGATAAGACCCAGTTTAAACGCATTAACACGCTCATTAAGGATATTCGCCGAAATCCGTTTGCGGGTATCGGGATGCCTGAACCGCTTAAGCATGAGCTTACAGGTTTTTGGTCACGGCGAATTGATCTTGAGCATCGGCTAGTTTATTGGGTAACGGAAACCGAAATTATAATCGCGCAATGTAGATACCATTATTGATTTTTTACAGTTTCTACGCGGCAGCACGTCTCATGCCGCTATATGAAAATGAAAGATTATATTAATAAAATCAATGATTAATGTGAAACAGAAAGAAAAATAAGCGGTAGGCTGTGTGAAGCTATTGGTTGAGATAAACCAAACAAATGCGGTTTATTTCAACCAATTTCTGTTTTCGCGGATGAAATGGCAACAAGGAGATTAATTTTGTGTGACAGGTTATGCTAACCCGCCACCCAGGTTTTTATCGGTGATATTTTTGAACCCTGCTGAAACATTGCGGACGGGGCAACATGCCCCGTCCGGCTGAAAGAAATAATATTTTTATAACCCCACAGGGCGTTACGAATATCCTTTTTTAGCAATCACATTCCAAGCAGCAAGCCATACTTGTGACTGATACGCATCGGCGTTTTTGTCGAGAGTACCCGTCAAAACCATACGCAACGTGTTGTTGATAATGCCAAAAAAATATGCATGGGCTAGCCAAGAATCAATGTTGCGTATTTCTCCCGCTTTGATGCCGGACTGGATGATTTTTTGAATCTTTACGTAAGCTGGACTTTCCAACATCGGCTTTTCTTCCGGCAAGAATTCATCGAGCTTCAAGACCAATAAAAAGCGCATGACATCCGGCGCATCATCGGTCAGCTTGAATAGCAAATCGACGATGCCTCGTAACTGTTCTGATGATTTTTGATTTTTGCGCCGGATATCGTCGATAGATATATTTAAACTATCGAGAATATTGGCATATAACTGGGCTGCTATGGCTTGTTTATTTTTGAAGTGCTGATAAACGGCGCTGGTGTTTTTTACACCAGCCGCTTCAGCTATCTCAGTGAGTGAGGTGTTAAAAAAGCCTTTTTCAGCAAACAGCTTTAATGCCGCCAGCAATATTTTATCCTGAGTTTCGCTATTTTCGAGAGTTTCAATCTGTTCTTTAGGATCAGCTTGTTCTTGGATTTCTGGCTGTTCTTGAAGATTAACTATAGCTTGGCTTTCAGCTTGTTCCAGAACCTCAACTATTGCTTGAGCTTGAGTTTCAGCCTTATCCTGAGCTATCTCAGCCTCTGCTTTATTCTGAACATCAGCTTTATCCTGAGTTTCGGGATCATCCTGAAGTGCAGCTTTCGCTTGGATTTCTTCTATTTCTTGTTCCATTTTTTCTATCACAGCCAATTCAATATGCTGTTCGTAAGTGCAAAAAATTCGCTAAGATCGCATTTCGATCTTGGGATAATAAATCTTATTTTTCTGCCATCGCTTTGAGGGCAGCATTTAAATAGCTGATCATAGACCATAACGTTAAGGCTGCTGCAATGTAAAGCAGGCCATATCCAATAGCGTTGACAGGAACACCCAGCAAATCTTCACGGTAAAGCAAAAGGCCGATTGCCAGCATTTGTGACGCGGTTTTCCATTTCCCTAAATCCGAAACTTTTACTTTTGCACGTTGGCCGATTTCTGCCATCCATTCCCTCAGCGAGGCAATGGTTATTTCCCTGCCGATGATAATGGCGGCGGGAACTGCCAAATAAGGGCTTGCTTGCTGCTGAACGATCAATACCAGCACGAAAGCAACCATCACTTTATCGGCAACGGGATCAAGAAATGCGCCAAAAGGTGTTTCTAGCTGCATTTTTCTGGCGAGATAACCATCCAGCCAATCACTAACACCAGCCAAGAAAAAGATAAAAGTACATGCAACGTTGGTATATTCCCAAGGCAAATAAAAAACGACAGCCAATAACGGAATTAACGCAATCCTTAACAAAGTGAGACAAGTCGGTATGTTATATTCAATGGTCATCTGTGTGATGAAAGTTGTCGTAAATTCGTTGCGCCAATTGTTTGCTTATACCGTCTACACTGCAAAGAGCGTCTACCCCAGCTTGCTCAATACCTTGAAGCCCACCAAATTGTTTTAATAACAGTTGCCTACGTTTAGCACCCAGCCCTGATATGCCTTCCAATACGGACTGTTTGGCGACCTTACCACGCCGCTGCCTATGTCCAGTTATGGCAAATCGGTGCGCCTCATCACGTATATGTTGAATAAGCAGCAAACCACTTGCTCCTGGAGTTACAGCTACTGGTTGTTCTTGTTCAACCAATATCAATTTCTCCATGCCCGGCTTCCTGTCAGGGCCCTTGGAAACGCCGACTATCATAACATCATTTATATCTAATTCGGCTAATGCCTTTTGTGCCTCGCGTACTTGGCCTTTGCCGCCGTCGATGAAAAGAATGTCTGGCGCTGCATGCTCACCTTGCTTCAGTCGTTTGTAGCGCCTGGAAACCGCTTGGTATATCGCCGCATAGTCATCCCCGCCTGTTATGCCCTCAATATTGAATAGACGGTATGCTGATTTTACCGGCCCTTCGCGGTCAAATACGACACAGGACGCTACGGTTTGTTCGCCTTGGGTATGGCTTATATCGAAGCATTCCAAGCGTTTAGGTATTTCTTTGCAACCCAATTCTTCCTGAAGGCTGAGAAATCGACCATAAAGCCCTTGTTTATCAGCTAACTTACTCAATAATGAATTTTCCGCATTCATCAATGCCATTTGCAACCATTTGGAACGCTCAGACCTCACATTGCAGGAAATCGTTACGGAATGTTTAGCTAAATTAGCCAATACGTCTGTCAAAAGTCCGATTTCTTCCAGTTCATGGCTGACAATCAGCTCATAGGGGACAGGTTTGTCGAGATAATATTGGGGAATAAATGCTTGAATAACTGCGCTAGGTTCATAAGCTTCGGTCATTTTTGGGAAAAACACCTTATTTCCCAGATGTTGCCCATTACGGATAAAAAACACTTGGATACAGGCGACATTCGCCTTAGTGACACAGGCAATAATATCAACATCACCACGCTCGCCATGGACAAAATTCTTTTCCAATACGGTGCGTAATTTTCCGATTTGATCCCGATACCCTGCCGCCTGTTCGTAGTTAAGGATTGCTGCGGCCTGTTCCATTTTTGCAATCAGTTCTTCGATGAGCAAACTACCCTTACCTTCCAGAAACATCACTGTGCTCGCTACATCTTGGGCATATAGAGGCTTGCCGATCAAGCCCACACACGGCGCAGTACAGCGTTCTATCTGGTATTGTAAGCAAGGCCGGGTGCGGTTGTTGTAAACGGTATCATCGCATTGTCTGACCGGAAATATTTTTTGCAACAACTTTAGGCTTTCTTTAACTGCTCCCGCACTGGGATAGGGGCCAAAATATTGCCCTCGCTTATTTTTTGCGCCACGGTGAAAGGTGATTTGGGGGAAATCCTGATTACTGGACAGGTAGATGTAAGGGAAGGATTTGTCATCCCGCAGACAAATATTATAACGGGGCTTATGCCGTTTGATGAGCTGGCATTCCAGCAGCAATGCCTCGCCTTCCGTATGCGTTACCGTTACTTCGATACCCGCAATTTTGGCAACCATCGTTTGCTGCTTGGGCGATGCGGTTTGCTTGTTGAAATAGCTGGAAACGCGATTTTTGAGGTTTTTTGCCTTGCCGATGTAAAGAATTTCGCCTTTATCGTCGAGCATTTTGTATATGCCCGGACGCTTGGTTAGCGTCTTTAAAAATTGTTGGATGTCAAAGATTGAATTTGGTGTAATCAAAGTAAAAACGATGTGAATACATGCTTAAGCTAAAGCGTTGGAAGGATTAATTTTTTGAGTATCAGTTATAGGGATCGTAAACGGTTTCATCAAACTGAACTGCCCATTTACGATATTCGTCTCTGAGCTTAATATTTTTTTCGAAACCAAACTTGCCTTGGTCGTGAAAGTCTGCAATTGTCATACAGGCTTCGGCAGATCCCGCTTCTGCTGCACTGCACAATAGCCTCAATCCATTTTCTGTCGCTATTGGAAAAGAACCCTTTCCCCAAATTAATTCAGTAGCATAAATCCACATACAATGTGGATGTCCGTCCTGCGCTAATTCTTTGAAAATCTGTGATGCAAGAACCTTATCTTGCGGGATTCCATACAATCCTAAGTCATAAAACATTCCAACCTGATATTTGGCTTTTTGATCCCCTAACTCAGCGGCTCTGAACATCCCTTCAACAAATAGAAGATCACACTCCTCAGCTGGTGTGCCCGCGCTATAGAAGCTCGCGTTTAAGCGTATTGCCGCAGGAATATTTTTTTCAACCAGCGGAGCTAAAATTTGCTTAAGCCGATCAACATCTCCTGCTTCAAATAATTGCTCAGCCTCTTCAATTAGCATGTGATCATTGTCCATTTTGCTCATTTGACACGTTAAGTTACGACAATTATTACACTAAATAAGTCACTCACCTTACGCACCTGAAACAAAAAATCAATAACTTATGATTTTTTAGCATCACTACAGCTATTGATTCTTCTGGATGCCTGCGTAAGGTGAGTTAGTCAAATAATTAATGTACCAAAACCTTCATTTCTTAGATCAGTTAAGCCCTGGACATAAACTTCCCAGTCTCGGTATTCACCTTAACCAATTCTTCCATTTCTAAATATTCTGGAATCTGAATTTCAATGCCAGTCGTCAACCGCGCTGTTTTAGTACGTCCAGCCGCAGTCGCGCCTTTAATTGCTGGTGCGGTTTCTACGATAGCTAAAACAACGGAACTCGGCAATTCAATTGCGATCACCTCATCGTCTATTAATAGGGCAACAATGCCTTCTAGCCCTTCGGTTAAATAGCCAATCTGGTCTTCCAGATCTTCACTGGGTAAAGTGTACTGGCTGTAATCTTCGGAATTCATGAACACGTAGTTGTCGCCATCCACATAAGAAAACTGCGCCTTGGCACGGGCGTAGTCGGCTTCCTTGAAGAAATCATCACCTTTTAACGATTCATCCAATTTTTGGCCTGTCTTCAAATTATTGAACCTGACCTTATACAAGGTAGAAGCTCCCCTGGATGAAGGATTCCTGACCTCAACCTGCTTAACAACATGCGGCACACCATTCACCTCAACCACCATGCCTTTTTTTAACTCACTTGCTTTTGCCACGCAGCTCTCCGAACTTGTTTGCCTTCTATCAGTGATATGTTAACGCAGATTAAACCAATTTTCTTCCTTAAAACGTACCCTGTACCACTTCAGTACGACAAACGAGCGTGTTCTCCTACAGCATGACCGTGTTTAATAGGTCGCATCAAATTACATATAGAGACCTTTGCACAAACAGCAGAAACTCCGGCTGACTGGTCAAAAGCCGATTTTTTTGAATTGGCATTCACCTTAATGGGCGGTATTCGGCTGAAATA
>NZ_JBEBKJ010000071.1:0-20189 GCF_040079455.1 Methyloglobulus sp.
AAATAAATACAAATTTTTTATCAAGTTCAAAAAATAAGCTTTCATAGCTCACCACCAATAATTTGTATCCGCCCGTTTATCATCGTCACCATTCGGCCCTTTCCAGTCGTTCGGAATAAAGGGTTTTATGGACTTAACAACTCTGTAAAGACGTATTGCTTAGACTTGGCACCGGCGATTTCTTTCACCAATTTGGGGACTAGATAGCCAGGTAGTCGATCTTGAGCTTGTGTCATGATTCGCCTTGCATCTTCTTCTGGAATTTCAAAATGGCCTGTTCCGGTCGCTTTATCCAATAAATGTAGATAGTAGGGGATGATACCATTGGCAAAAAGCTGCTCGCTTAGTTTACATAAGCTTGCCGCGTTGTCATTAACTCCTTTTAGTAGAACAGATTGGTTGAATAAGGTAATGCCTTTATTTTTTAATAAGTTGAAGGCAGTCACAACCCGATTATTGATCTCATTAGAATGATTGGCATGAACGACAAGAACCATTTGTTTACTGCAATTTACCAGGATATTTACTAATTCAATCGTCACCCGTGCTGGCAATACGATAGGTAAACGGCTATGGATTCTGATGCGCTTGATATGATCTATTGCGTCCAATTGCTTAATAAGTTGTTCTAACCGTGCATCGCTTAGCAGCAAGGGATCGCCGCCACTTAAGATGACTTCGTTAATTGTTGGGTCGGATTTAATGTATTCGATTGCGCCGCTTTCTTGCTGTTTGCTGAGTTGTAATTCGTTATAGGGGAAGTTTCGGCGGAAACAATATCGGCAATTAATCGCACAACTACCTGTATTGATTAACAACACCCGTCCGTGGTATTTGTGTAAGATGCCTGGCTGCACAGCGGCCTGAATATCGCCGACAGGATCGTTGCTAAACCCTGAATAATCAATAAGTTCATCACGAATGGGCAATACTTGCCGCAATAAAGGATCGTCAGGATTGCCTTTTTCCATGCTGGCGGCAAAGCTTAACGGAACACGCATTGCAAACTGTTTGCTGGCGGTGATTGAAATAGGTAAGTCGTCTAGTTTTAGCTCCAGATATTCGCATAAATTTTCAATGTTGGTAAACGCTTCGGAAAGTTGCTGTTGCCAGTTAAGGGCGAAATGGAGTGCTTCTGATTGCGGCTTTGGCATGAACTGGCGTATTTAGGTTTCTTTCGAGGACAACGTCTATTATATAATGCCCCCACTTAGTTTATTGATTCGATTAGAGGATAGAATGGCTGTTTACAGTACGAGTGAGTTTAAAGCTGGATTAAAGGTCATGTTGGACAATGATCCGTGTGCCATTATTGAAAATGAGTTCGTCAAGCCGGGCAAAGGACAGGCGTTCAGTCGGGTCAAAATCAGGAATCTCAAAACCGGTCGCGTGATCGAACGCACTTTTAAGTCGGGTGAATCGCTAGAAGGCGCTGATGTTATGGATGTCGATATGCAATACCTATACGGCGATGGCGAATATCGGCATTTTATGAAGCCCGATACCTTTGAGCAGTACCAAGCGGATGAGAAAATTGTTGGCGACGCGGCAAAGTGGCTTAAAGACCAGGATTCCTGCACGGTTACGCTCTGGAATGATGCACCGCTGGCGGTTACTCCCGCCAATTTTGTTGAATTGACAATTGTTGAAACTGATCCTGGTGTGCGTGGAGATACGTCTGGCGGCGGCGGCAAACCAGCCAAGCTGGATACTGGAGCAGTGGTGCGGGTGCCTTTGTTTGTGCAGATTGGTGAAGTGATTAAGGTTGATACGCGTACCGGTGAATATATTTCACGGGTTAAATAACAACGTTATTAGTAAGGTTTGATATTGGAAGAATCGAGGATGGATTGGCAGCCGTCCTGCTCCCCAGAGTTGCTTAGCTTACGAGCGCAAACGCTACAGAAAATCCGCCGATTTTTTGCAGAAAGAAATGTGTTGGAAGTGGAAACGCCGTTATTGTGCAGTGCAATCGGCACCGACCCAAACCTGGATTTTTTCACCACGGACTATCAACTGCCGCCCAAACAACGGACGCTGTTTTTGCAGACTTCGCCAGAATTTGCCATGAAACGCCTACTTGCTGCGGGTAGTGGGTCAATTTTTCAGATCTGTAAGGCTTTCAGAAATGGCGAATCAGGGCGCTTTCATAATCCTGAATTTACTTTGCTGGAGTGGTATCGCGTTGGCTTTAACTTGTCGCAATTGATGAACGAAGTGGATAAATTGATTGCCTTTTTGTTTGATGCCTGCCCACTGCAAGCAACACAAAAAGTGAGCTATCAAAGTCTTTTTCAGCAAACGACTGGCTTGGATCCTCTGGTGTTTTCTTGCCAAGACTACGCCAAATATGCCCATGATAGCGATCTTATTGACGCGACGACCCTCTGCGGACACGACCACGTAGTCTGGCTGGATTTTATTTTTAGCCATCAAATTCAGCCGCATTTGGGGAAAAATGCCCTATGTATGGTGCATGGCTATCCTGCTTGTATGTCTTCATTGGCTAGAATTAATCAAGGTAACCCCTTAATTACAGACCGTGTTGAGCTATTTATCAACGGCGTTGAGCTGGGAAATGGCTATTATGAACTCAGTGATGCAAAAGAACAGGAACGGCGTTTTGACAAAGAGATTACGATTAGGCAAGGCAATAAACGTCCGAATGTAGTCAAGGATGAACGCCTATTAGCCGCATTAGAGCTAGGTTTGCCGGACTGTTCAGGCATAGCGATAGGCTTGGATCGAATCCTGATGTTGCTGTCGAATAGCGCAACAATCGACGACGTTTTAGCTTTTTCCATAAGCAAGGCTTAAGTTGATTGAATATTTGCTGTATTATAATCCCCTTGTTTTTATAGCAGACACGACGACGTTTCTTTAGGTTTAAATGAAATTACACATACTTATACGTTTTTTACTGCTGTGCCTGCTACTCGTTTCTCAGTCGGTCAAATCTGACGTAGAATTCATTGTTAGCGATATCCAAGTCAAGGGATTGCAACGCATTTCTGAAGGAACAGTTTTCAATTACCTGCCTGTCAATGTGGGTGAACGCTTTTCCCTAAGCAATGTCGGGCCAGCCATAAAAGCCTTATTCAAGACTGGGTTTTTTAAGGATGTTTCCCTCGAGAGAGAAGGCTCGGCGTTGATTGTTAATGTGGTTGAACGGCCGTCGATTGCAAAAATTATTTTTGAAGGCAACAAGGATATAAGCAAGGATGACTTGACTAAAGCGTTAGATAAGATCGGTTTGTCCGAAGGCAAGATATTTGACAAACAAGTGCTGGACAAAGTCGAACTTGAATTAAAACGCCAGTACCTCAGCCACGGCAAATACAGCTTAAAAATCAAGACCGAAGTGGCTAATTTGACCCGCAATCGGGTCGGTATCCGTATCAACATTTCCGAAGGCCGTGTTACAAAAATCAAGGAAATTAATATCGTCGGCAATAAGGCGTTCGATGATAAAATCTTGCTGAAAAAGTTAGAGCTAAATACCACCAATCTTCTGTCGTTCTATTCAAAAGATGACCAATATTCTAAGCAAAAACTGCAAGCTGACCTTGAAACCTTACGGTCTTATTACCTAGATAGGGGTTATATCAACTTTACTATTGAATCCACCCAAGTTGCCATTACGCCGGACAAAAAAGATATTTATGTCACCATCAATGTCAAGGAAGGTGCTATTTATAAGCTAGAAAAAGTCAAGCTGACGGGCAATCTGGTCGTGAAACCCGATGAGCTTATCAAGCTGATGACGGTAGGGCCTGGCGAAACGTTTTCCAGGAAAAATGCCACAGAAACTTCCAAAGCCATTCAGGATCGTTTAGGCGATGATGGCTACGCGTTTGCTAACGTTAATATGGTGCCGGAAATTCACGAAGCCAATAAAACCGTAGACATGGCTTTTTTTGTCGATCCTGGCAAACGCGCTTACGTGCGGCGTATCAATTACACCGGCAACACCAAAACCCGCGACGAAGTCTTGCGCCGCGAAATGCGCCAGATGGAATCCAGTTGGGCATCCAGTTCCAAAATTGAGCGTTCAAAAACACGGCTTGAGCGGCTGGGTTATTTTGAGACTGTCAATGTCGAAACCCCGCCCGTCCCTGGCACGGCAGACCAACTTGATGTCAATTACACCGTCGTCGAGAAGTCTTCCGGTAACTTATCGGCAGGTATTGGCTTTTCACAAGTACAAGGTATCGTGATTAATGCCAATTTGTCCCAGGATAACGTCTTTGGTTCCGGTAAGCGGGTCAATCTCGCATTTAACAACAGTGATTATTTGACCAGTTATCAGTTTGGATTTTTTAACCCTTATTTTACGACCGATGGAGTAAGTTTAGGGTATAACTTGGGTTATACAGATCGAAATGCGGGGCAGATTAACATTGCCAATTATTCAACGACGGTCGCTAATGCAGGTTTGGATTTAGGGGTTCCGTTGAACGAATTCGATCAGATACGGTTTGGTCTTGATCTAAAGCACACCAATTTAAAAACAGGGACGAATTCATCTAAGCAGATTAATGATTTCATAGATAAGTTTAATGATCCTTATTTGACGTTAGCGCCCTCTATTGGCTGGACACACGACACCCTAAACCGAGCAATATTCCCTAGTAGCGGAGGGCAGCAACGCTTATCTGGATTAATAACCATTCCAGGTATCAGTGATCTGGAGTACTACAAGTTGAGCTATAAGCATCAGGAATATTTTCCTCTATCATCGGACTTTACCTTCAGGTTATTAGCTGATATTGCCTATGGTGATGGTTATGGTAAAACTGATCAGTTGCCATTCTTTGAAAACTACTACGGTGGTGGTACAGGATCCGTGCGTGGTTTTAAAAACAATACGCTAGGCCCAAGAGACACGCCGATTGGAAACACCAAAAGACAACCGCTGCCTTTTGGTGGCTCCACTAAAATCGTAGGTAGTGCTGAGCTGTTTTTCCCCGTGCCTTTTTTGCAGGATGTAAAATCGGTTCGTTTAGGAGTGTTCTTTGATGCGGGACGAATTCAAAACGGCTTCGGTTTTAACAGAATGAAATATGCGGCGGGGTTATCGGGCGAATGGTTGTCACCTTTTGGGGCGTTATCAGTGAGTGCGGCAGTACCCTTGAATGCGGATAAGAAAGATATAAATCAGCCAGACCAAACACAGCCTTTTCAATTCAACTTTGGTCAAAATTTTTAATATTGTAGTTATTTGATAAAGCTACAATTTTGATGCTTATCCAAGAATTTATTGGCGTAATAGCGTTATAAGATAATCAAAGCTGCTTTGGTTTATGGATAAATTTTTGGTTTAATGGTCTTATCCCCTATAATTTAACCCACTCATAATGGGACTATGTAAAAATCAACGTTTTTACGTATTTAGATTAACTTTGACGGCTATTGACCTTCTTTGCCTTAATTCTAAAGGCGAAATATAGAGAACGTTTTTATTAATTATAAATTTTGCTTCTAATCCTTAATTTAGGGGCAATCGGATATAGGCTGCAATTATTATCCGATAAAACGTCATGCGCTTATCGTGTTTGAACTTAACGGTATATTGAATACCGTCGGTTGTTGTAAGTCTTGCAATAGCCACTTAAATGTAAAATGAATTTTTTAACTGTATGGAGATTGAATCAACAATGAAAACGAAAATAGCATTATTTATAGGATTATTTCTGGTTGCCAATGTCAGCTTTGCTGACTTGAAGATTGGGGTTGTCGAAATAGCGAAGGTTCTCGAAAAAGCTCCGCAAGCTGAAAAAGCCAAAAAGCGCCTGGAGCAAGAATTTAAGCCGCGCGACAACCAGTTAGTTAGCCAACAAAAAGAAATCCAGTCTATGCAGGAGAAATTTAAGAAGGATGCTTCTACAATGAGTGAATCCCAGCGTAATAGAACGGAAACCGATATCCAGAACAAAATGAGGGATGCTAAACGGTCACAGCAGGAATTCAGTGAAGACTTCAATGCTCGCCGTAATGACGAGTTGGGCAAGTTACAAAAGCGCATTGTTGAGTCAATCCGTGCTATTGCTAAAGATCAAGAATTTGACTTGATTTTGACCGACGGTGTTATTTATTCCAACCCACAGATGGACATAACCAGCCAGTTGCAACAAAAGCTTGCAACAATGCCTGAGTAATCAAGATCCTATTGAATTAGTCTCAATCCCGTCATATTTATTGTTAAGCCCTTAAATCTATGTCTATCACATTAGATATTTTACAGATTCAATCATTTTTGCCACATCGCTATCCATTTCTGTTGGTTGACAAAGTGATTGAATGCGAACCCGGTGTTAGGTTGCTAGGGGTGAAAAACTGTACGTATAACGAACCTTATTTTCAAGGCCATTTCCCCCAAAAGCCCATTATGCCTGGGGTGCTGATTTTAGAAGCATTGGCGCAAGCGACGGGCTTATTGGCTTCGGAATCGTCGGATGAATTAGGTGGGATGATTTATTATTTGGTTGGCATTGATAAGGCAAAGTTTAAAAGGCCAGTCGTACCTGGGGATCAATTAATGCTAGAAGCTTTGTTCGTCAGGAGCAAACGCAATATCTGGGCATTCGAATGTCGTGCCGAGGTTGATGGTGATTTTGTCGCCAGCGCTGAAATCCGTTGTGCGGCCGTAGTACCTTGAGTTTGATACATTCAACGGCAATCATCGATAGCGGTGCTGAATTAGACGGCAATGTAGCTATAGGCCCGTACAGCGTTATCGGTGATGGCGTAAAAATTGGTTCGGGTACGGTTATCGGTTCTCATGTGGTCATAAAAGGCCCCACCACAATTGGCAAAGAAAATCGCATTTATCAGTTTTGTTCGATTGGTGAAGATCCGCAAGACAAGAAATATGCCGCCGAGATAACTCGGCTGGAAATTGGCGACCGCAACACGATACGTGAATTTTCCTCCCTGCATCGTGGCACTAAGCAGGATCGAAGCGTCACTAGAATCGGCAGTGATAATCTGTTCATGGCTTATACCCACGTCGCGCATGACTGCGTTATCGGCAATCACGTTATCATGGCGAATGGCGCGTCCCTGGCAGGCCACGTACAACTCCATAGTCATGCCATTCTTGGCGGTTTTACCTTGGTGCATCAGTTTACCAAGATTGGTCAGTACAGTTTTGCGGCCATGGGCAGTGCGATAACCCAGGATATTCCGCCGTTCGTTATGGTAGGTGGCAAACCGACCAAGCCTCACGGTATCAATTCTGTCGGCATGGAACGTAATGGCATATCTGCCGAAGACATCCGCTTAATCCGTAAAGCCTACAAAATGATCTACAAGATGAACTTGCGTCTTGAAGATGCCATCGACCAAATGGAAGACTTGGCAGGCGACAGCAAAGAATTGTCGGCGATGGTTAATTTTTTGCGTAGTGTCAGTCGGGGCATATTGCGGTAAAACGAGCAAACCTTTTGTCTTGAACTCACGATGACTAATAATTCTTTGATTGAGGCAGGATGGGTAGGTGTTATTGCCGGAGTCGATGAAGCAGGTCGCGGTCCACTTGCTGGGTCTGTTGTTGCTGCTGCGGTAATTCTTGATACCAATAAGCCAATCGAAGGCTTGGCAGACTCTAAAAAACTCTCAGAAGCTCAACGAAACCGCCTTGCGGTACTTATCAAACAACACGCTTTAAGTTACTCGATAGCACAAGCTAGCGTCACCGAAATAGACCAAATAAACATCCTGCAAGCCACGTTGTTGGCTATGCAACGGGCAGTAAACGGCTTATCTTTGTTACCTGAGCTGGTTCTGGTCGATGGTAATAAGTTACCTAATCTAGCTATTCCCGCTCAAGCTATCGTCAAAGGCGACAGCAAGGTAAAAGCCATCAGCGCCGCATCCATCTTAGCCAAAGTGACCCGTGATGCGATCATGGTTGATTACCATGCCCAATATCCAGATTTTTCTTTTCACATTCACAAAGGTTACGGCACTAAACAGCATATCGCCGAAATTGAAAAATTTGGTTGCTTGGACATCCATAGACGGACATTTAATCCGGTTCGCTCAAAATTGAAGTACAACATCTTTTGAAGGAAAATATTGCATGGAAAAATACAAGCACAGAACACAGGGCATAGCCATAGGTATCTACACAACTTTTTGACGTAATAAAAACAACGAGTTGAAAAAGAAACGTACTCCCTCTCCTGCTGGAGAGGGTTGGGGTGAGGAGAATAAAATCAACTATTCATCCCCCTCATCCCAGGCTTCTCCCTCGAGAGAGAAGGGGCAGATACTTGTGTAGATACCTGTGAGCGTAGTTTAATCCAAACGCAGTTGACCTTGGGCTTCAAGCCATCGTGGATTGCAGAGAGTTTGGGGCTTTCTGTATCGACGATCACGCGGGAGTTGCGTTGCAATGGCTGGGAGCGGCCTGTGGTGAAGCGTGCTACCGCCTATTGCGGGAGAAAGTATCGTGCGGTATTAACGCAAGCACGAGCCGTTAAGACTTCTGCCAAGCCCAGAGTTGAACGTCGTTTACAGGTAGGCATGCGTTTTGGCCAAGACTGTAAACAACGTGGTTCTTCCAACAAAAGTACCTGCCGCTGAGCGGTTGCCTTTGCCTTTGATCAAGATGCCCTACCAGTAGACAGGGAATAAGCGTTATCTGGAACAACCATGGATAAACATGAATTTGCTATATGCGTTGATAACCACGGTTATGAGGTCTCGCTCGAAATGCGGAAACTTTATGAAATCATAGTGGACGCTGACGCGGAAAAACATAATCAAATCCGAGTTATTGATGAATCAGGCGAAGATTATCTCTACCCTGCCACTTTATTTGACCGCATTACGCTCCCGCCACATGTTATGGAGCGTGTTTTCCATGCACAAACTTGAGTTATTAGTCCATATGAAGTGCAACGGAATAGGGGACATTGAAGCCACGAAAACCCCGGATTCCGCAAAGCTCCATCTGGGGCTACTTGCTGCAATGATAGTAATAATTACAACATTTGCATTTTTATTTTTAATAGCGTACAGCAGCGGATTTTTCATTAAGGCAAGCAGCCTTGTATACTTCTGTTGCGTTTGAGTTGTCTCCAATTTTCATCCATTCGGTATCGTTGCCATCTTGCTTATCTTCATCACGAAAAACTTTTTTCTTGCAGTCCATTTGCCAAAATCCATCTGTTACTTCTTCTTTTCCGTTTATCTTATATAAGTCATTGTACGAAAAATAAATTATATTTCCCTTTATTTTGGTAACTCTAAAAGTTTTCGCTCTTGACATAATATCCGAGCTTAAATTGAGCTGATAAACATCATCAGGCTTTGCAAGAGGTGCTGAAAACACGTTAAAAGATACTGTGAATAACAAAATAGTTGATAGTATTTTCATTTTAATCTCGGATTGTGTTTCAAATTTGATAAAAGTATAGGGTAATTGCATTAATACATACGAAAATTGACATAAAAATAATGCATTCAGAAATGTAGTCTATATTTTCATGGCTTTTTAACCATCACCAACAACCCGCCAACAATCAAAGCCCCACCGATAAGAATACGTAGCGTAATCACTTCTTTGAGCAAAAGCCAAGCGAGTAAGATAGCGACCACGGCGCTGCCTTTGTCAATCAATGCGACGGTTGCCACATCGCCCAGTTTCAGCGCCTTATAGTAAAAAATCCACGAGAGTGTGGTGGTGAGAGCGGATAGACCTAGCCAAAGTATGTTTGTCCGGTTGAGCAATGAATAATCGCTAGCGGGTATGACTGTCGCTGCAAAGCCCAATACAAATAAGCTGACAAACAGGGTACGTATGGTGAGGGCGAGGTCGCCGGAGATACCGGCCAAGCCCATTTTGGCGATTACGGAGGTAAATCCGGCAAATAGCATTGAAAGGAATGCGTAGGCGACCCACTTTTCCATGGGTTTATTGCTTTTGGAAGTAATAAATCACAGCACAAACAGCCAGTTGCAAAAAAATGAAGCCCCAGAAATACAAGCCAAATAGGATGATTTTGACTTGTTTGGGTTGTTGGGCGGCATTGAGTCTGAGGATTAACAGGCTAAGTGCTGATGAAATAATCACCAGCACCGTGCCTATTATCGCGTATGACATCCTTAATCCCGGACGGGGGAGGGTGCTAGTACCATACGTGTGCCGTTGGTTTCTGCTGGGCTAACAACTCCGGCGGCTTCCATGTCTTCAATCATTGTGGCGGCACGGTTGTAGCCGACTTTAAAACGCCGCTGAATGCTGGAAATTGAGGCTTTCCTGGATTGGGTGACAAATTCCACGGCTTGGTCATATAAGCTGTCTGATTCTGGATCGCTGCTATAACTACCGCCAGAGGTGCCGAAACCGTCGCTATTTTCGAAGCTTTCCTGGGTGATTTCGTTCAAGTAATTTGGCGGCGCAGTCTGTTTTAAAAATTCAACGACGCGATGCACCTCGTTGTCGTCAACAAAAGCGCCATGTGCACGAATGGGTATGCTGGTACCGGAAGGCAAAAACAGCATGTCGCCGTTACCTAACAGGGCTTCCGCGCCACCCTGGTCGAGGATGGTTCGTGAATCTATGCGGGATGAAACTTGAAAAGAAATCCGCGTGGGAATATTAGCTTTAATCAATCCGGTCAAGACATCCACCGATGGACGTTGGGTAGCTAACACTAAGTGAATACCAGCGGCACGGGCTTTTTGCGCCAGCCGTGCAATCAATTCTTCCACTTTTTTGCCAACAATCATCATCATGTCGGCTAATTCGTCGATGACGATGACGATGCTGGGCAAAGTTTCTAGTGTTGGGAATTCCTCACCCTCGGCCAATGGGTTTAGCATTTGGAACATGGGGTCACGAATAGTTTTGCCATTGGCAGCGGCATCTTCAATCAATTGATTGAAACCGGCAAGGTTTCTAACGCCCATCTTTGACATCAGCTTATAACGCCGTTCCATTTCCGCCACTGCCCAACGCAACGCATTTTGGGCCTCTTTCATATCGGTGACGACTGGTGTCAATAGATGCGGAATACCTTCGTAAACAGACAATTCCAGCATTTTCGGGTCGATCATAATCATCCGTACTTGTTCGGGTGTTGCCTTGTAAAGCAAACTCAAGATCATGGAGTTGATGCCAACCGACTTACCTGAACCGGTTGTTCCCGCGACCAGCGCATGGGGCATTTTGCCCAAGTCGGCCATAAGTGGTTGGCCTGATATGTCCTTGCCCATTGCAAGCGTCAATAGGGAAGGGGATTTTTCAAAGGATCGTGATGCCAGCAGTTCGCGTAAGGTGACCATTTCACGTTCGCGGTTAGGGATTTCCAGGCCGATCACCGATTTGCCAGGAATGACTTCAACGATACGTACGCTAGTGACGGACAATGCCCGTGCCAAATCTTTCGATAAGCTACTGATACGGCTAACTTTAACACCCGCTGCGGGTTGCAATTCAAAGCGCGTAATCACAGGGCCGGGCAGAAAGCCTACGACCTCTACCGACACATTAAAATCGGCGAGTATGGCTTCCACCAGTCGAGACATTTCTTCCAAATCGCTTTGGGTATAACCTTTAACGCGGGTGTCGCGGTTATCAAGCAGCGTTAATGCGGGTAATACTTCGCCATTGCTGGCTTTTTGGCTAGGTCGTGGAGATTGTTGTTTTTGTGGTTGTTTTGTTAGCTTATCACCAGATTTTTCGATAGGGCTGAAAATGTTGGAGATAAGTTCGGGTAATTTTACTTCAGGTACTGGGCTTTTTGTGGTGCTACCGCTAGATGCAGGTATTGATTGCGATGATGTTGTAGGTTTGCTTGATGAAAAAGCAGGTTTAAAATATGCCTCTAATTTTTGCTCAGTAAATCCAGCCACAATGGCCGGCCTTGGTCGGTTGCTAACCAACTCCCAGAAACGCAGTACGCTACTTCCAACCGCGTCCACCAATTGCACCGAGTATTTTCCGATGAGATCTAAAATCGTCAACCAAGACATTTGCGTAGCTAAGGTAACACCCGCCAGAAATGAAGCGATTAATAGTACCGTCGCGCCAGAATTGCCACACAAAAGCAGTAAGGCATCGCCAATTTCTTCGCCGATAATACCGCCCGTATTGCCAGGGAGTTCCACGCCAATTCTTAAAACATGTAGATAAAACAACGCGGTGCTGGATAAAATTACAATCACAGAGCCTAATCCGTGTAATGCAATGATTGTTTTTCTGCGGTTTTCTATCTCGCGGATATAAACATAGTACACATGCCTTATGATAACAAAGGGTATCAAGTAAGCGACTATGCCAAAGAAGCTCAAACATAAATCTGCCAACCACGCGCCGACTACGCCGCCTGCATTGGTGACAGTTTGTGCGGTGCTACTGTGCGTCCAGCCTGCATCTTCAGTATTGTAGGTAAATAAAGAAATCAAGAAAAATAATGAGCCAGCGAAGAAAACCAGCACCGCCACTTCCCGTAAACTCCGAAATGTTTTTTCTTCTAGTACAACTGCCATAATAGAACCCGCGATAAAAATTCTAATGAAACATGATTATAGACCAATAATGAAAGGTTTTACATTAATTGAACTAACAAAAAATTAAAAATCTTGATTACGTTCATCTACCACTTCGCACCCACCAGCCACCAGTTAAAAGACGAACGTACCGGTAACAAATTCCGTATCGGCGATAACGTGATGGTTAAAGTCGCGCGAGTAAGTCTGGACGATAAAAAAATTGATTTTGATTTAGTGCTTAAAAAATCTGGGGCAAAAAAGGCAGAAGTTGCCGGAAAAACAATCAGGAAGCGACGCAAAAAATAAGATCTAAGGTGTTGCGCCGCGTACATAAGGCAGATAAAACTGATTGATCACCTATGTAGGGCGGTTAACCGCCCTATTTTTCCGCCTTACCAATGTTTATTGGACTTGTTCCATTTGTACAGTACAGCAGCAAATAGATTGTATGCAACACGGCAAAGTGGCTTTACAAGTGGAAGTCCAAAAAGCTTCGATTTCCAGCTTTCGCTAGGCGAATTTCGCCAAATAGCCAAAAAAGCGTCAA
Organism: Methyloglobulus sp.; assembly: GCF_040079455.1. GTDB lineage: Bacteria > Pseudomonadota > Gammaproteobacteria > Methylococcales > Methylomonadaceae > Methyloglobulus. The sequence continues at coordinate 13,052 of NZ_JBEBKJ010000071.1, forward strand.
AACCGATTTGAAGTTCGCCTTTTTCGTCAATGACATGCAATCGTTCCCTGACAAATTCAAGATCGGCATGAACCTCTGATATAAGATCATTGTTCTTGTGGACATCATTCCACTGGATTTCACACCGGTTTTCCTTGGCCATCTGGCTTTCAATTCCAGCCTTACAAACGGGACAAGCCGAGTTGTAATACACCTTCATTTTCGATTGATTTGGCATATCTAGATTTGCTTAGGTGTGATGAGGGAGTTTGCTGGTCGCTCTATTTTTTGGATTGGGTTAACTTTTTGAATTCAAAAAAACTTAAAATGCTGGGGTTCGTTCCTCACCCCAGCCTACGAGCAAAAAATCAACGACACTGGCCCCATTAATTTTGAATGATGGGCTAGGCACTTGCCTGATTTTTCTTCCCTTTAACCAAACCACCAAAGTAAAAGCCAACTATGGTCAAGACTGATGCTTTTAAATGCTCTGGAATATTTCCATTTGGAGTATTTATGGTGAGATATACAGAGGCACAAACTAAAATAAGTGCAATTAAGCCAGAAATGTTGAAGACTTGGTTAATCCAATCAACTCTTTCTCGATCTTTATTGCTGGCGCTTTCCAGTTGCTGTATAAGCTGACTTTCTGAGTCGGCGTATCCTTTATGCTGCTTGGTAACAATTACCCACTGCGTTAAGGTTTGGCTATTGTCACTATATTCAATCTGAGCAACGTTACCTCCGAGGAACTCATCTTGGCTCAAGATTTTATGTCCAGTGCTTCTAGGCTTAGCTGACTTGATATAGTCCAAAATTACGCTACGGTCTTTACTCATTATCTTCGACCTCTACTAGCCGTGCCCTTTTTAGATATTCGTCAACTCGATCGCCAATATTCACTATTTTTGCGAAGTTGACATCAGATTCAGTAACGCGAAGATCATTAATCGATTTTGGCATTGGGAGGGTGGCTCTATGTCCATCCACAGAGACCAATGTGTGTTTATCCACAAATGATGACCCGTATTTGACGACATATTCTACTGATACAGCATGTGGGTCTGGATGAGATGTTGCCCATGGCTCATTAAACTCTCTATATGAGTCAAAATCAGCCCTATCTATATGCAAGTTCAAATCATTTTTGTAGGTAAATGAACCTGACTCGTCATCTACAATCCAATCCTCTTGCGACGATTTCGCCAAGATTTCTTGAACTTCAGTAAGTTTCATTGTTTTCTCCTTGTTGGTTCGTTCCATATAAATTGCCTAACTACAATTAGCCATCCTAAAAGAAGTAAAACTTTGCGTCAAATAGATGCCTAAATGTTTGTTTGAATATAAATAACTTTTAAAATCAATCATATAATAAAAAATACATTTCCTATAATCAATAATACATACGGCTTCTGTAACTTTAAAAGACTGAATGTAGGCATTAAGCCCAAAGATACAAGATTACTTCCTCGTTAAAGCATAGCTAAATATCACTATTTAACAAAACACTGCTTCTCTGCATGAGCCTCGGCTTCTTTCAGTTGTTTCCGTAAATCTTTGGATTGCTTGGGATCACGGAATACGCCGCCAGCTTCGCCGGGCGTACTTTTTAGCATTGAGAAAGTGCGGGCCGTTTCATATTCGGCAAAATTGAGTTTTTCGGCGATTTTATCTATTTTGCAGCCGCAGGCGTACTGGGTGATGTAGCTGAGTCCGCCGTGCTGGGCAACACAGTTTAAAACGTATTCAACCCGGTCTCGGGTGGGGTAATCGTTAACTTTAGCTACTTGCGCTTGTTCAGGCGTTTTTTCTGATGTCGCTTTATCTGTTGTGGCGCAGCCAGTCATTGCAACCATCGTAAACAAGCCAATTAGAAGATGTGTTTTATTTTTTTTCATGGGTAATATTTTTCCAATTAAGTTAGAAACTGCGCTGTAACTAATGCAACCAAAATAAGCGGATTTTGAATAGTTGGTATTAACCAAAAACTCTCTTTCTCCCTTAGGGATAAAGTCGGGATGAGGGTTTATAAATTTAATCATTTAACCCCTCACCCTAGCCCTCTCCCTCAGGGAGAGGGCATATACCCAGCTTATTCTTCCGCCGCAAAATCGACTATCTTTTTCAATACTTGATTCATTTTAACCGAAAATTCATTTAATGCCTTATTGTCGGTGTCCGTGGGCAATAAATGGGTTCTAATGATGGTCTTACCCTGGAATTGGTAGGTGACTACATTGCAGGGCATGTACCGGATGGTATGTGGGGACATTAGCAGGATTTTCTTGGCTTCGGTCAGATTACAAAATTGTACGGTATCGTATTCGGGGAAATCTTTTGTGCCACGGTCGCGGATAACTTTACCGACGCGGCTATGTCCGGTTATCCTGAAGTTATTCTCGGCGATGGCGACTTCAAGTTCAGCTAACACATCGTCGTAAGGTTTGTGCGTTTCAACCTGATAATAGGGTACAAACTCACCGGGAGGCTGTGTTGCACAACTTGCAATGAGTAGTAAGCTTGCGAGAATGATACATCGTGTGAACATCTTATGACCGAATCGTTAAAAATACAGGGCAGAGCTTAGCATTATGGGCACACAAACAAAAGTAACGGGCGTGATTCTTGCCGGTGGTCTTGCGCGGCGTATGAATAACCGTGACAAAGGGCTGGTTCGTTTTAAAGGCCAGCCTATGGTGAGTTATGCCATCGCCGCCATGAATGCAGTCGCAGACCAGACGATTATCAATGCCAACCGGAATATCGCTGAGTATAAAGAGTTCGGTTTGCCGGTTGTTAGTGACCAAACAGACAGCTTTGATGGCCCTTTGGCGGGTGTGTTAACAGCGATGATGTTTGCGGAAACCGGATTATTGTTGGTAATGCCTTGCGATTCGCCTTTAGTTAAAGCGGAGCATCTGCAAAAATTGCTATCGACACAGGAAACATCTGATGCCGATGTTGCGGTCGCCTTTGATGGTGAACGCTTACATCCGGTATTTTTTGCGATAAAAGTGATATTAAAACCTAATCTGCAAGACTATCTGCTAAATGGACAGCGTAAAATCGATCATTGGCTGGAGAAGCACAAAATGGTCACAGTAGATTTCAGTACTGAGGCGAAGATTTTTATAAATATCAATTCTATGGCAGAATTGTCTGAGTTAGAGACGCGGCGTGAAAGGTAGGCATCTTCACCAGGAATGACCAGGCCAAGCTTGTTTTCTAGGACTATAGCAGCTGTCTGTGAACGCAGTGAATTTAAAAGGCTCAAAGCAAAACAGCGGACTTTCGTCTTTATGGGGATCTCTAAAAATTCCCTTGTAGCTTTAACCCACAACCTAATATAGGGTCGCACTTCAATATGAGTCGTTACGATAGAAATAGAAACAAAAAATCCAATAACACGATTTTTATTTTAGCTATCCTGATTTCCTTGGCTGTTGGAGTCAGTGGTACGTATTATGTTATGGAAAACCTCAAGAACCTTAAAGAGGCAGAAACAACGGTTTCGGATAAAGTGCCAGCTAAGGAAATCGCTGCTGCAGAGGGATATCCCGATGAGCAACAATCTGCAGCGGATGAGCAGCTAGAATTCCTGTCCGCAGAACCGGAAATTCTGGCTAGCAACGATACTGAATCTTCAACCCAACAATCGGACTTACCCGATTTACTAAGCAGTGACGACTATGTGCGGCAAGCACTAGTCAATATTTCTCCAAGGTTTGCCCAATGGCTTAATGTTGATCAGTTGCTCAGGAAGTTTGTACTTATAGTCAATGATTTTGCTCAGGGTTTGCATAGTTCCAAGCATATGAGTTTTCTTAGGCTTGCGGAGCCATTTTCAGTAGAGCAGGGCGCAAATGGTACTGTTATTGCAACTAAAAGTTATCAACGCTACGATAAATTGGCACAATCAATCCAGACTATTGATGCAAAATCCGCAGTAGCACTTTACCAAAAACTCAGGCCGTTAATGCTACAGGTATTTGCTGAATTCAGTTATCCGCAAGACATAACATTAGAAAGCATCGTCAATAAAGCGGCAGGTGAAATTCTTGCTGCCCCTGCAATTGAAGAACAAATTACTCTGGTAAGGCCATCTGTTTATTACAAGTTTGCTGATGCTAAACTAGAAGCGCTGAGTCCAGTCCAGAAACAGATAGTACGCATGGGGGCTGCGAACACTCGCATTATTCAAGCTAAATGCCGTGAATTTTTGGTGCAGTTGGCTAGGTCAGGCTTATAGAGCATAGGTATTTACACAACTTTTCGGCGTAATAAAAACAACGAGTTGAAAAGGCAACGGACTTCCTCTCCTGCTGGGTTGGGGTGAGGAGAATAAAATCAACTGTTTGTATCCCCTCATCCCAACCTTAACGGCGCAGGCTCCATACCTGCTGCCGCACTTCCGCCATCCTTGGCGGTCGTCCCTCAAGGGAGAAGGGTCAGATACTTGTGTGATACCTATGCTTATAGAGGGGCAAGATTTGGTATCCCTACTTATGACAAAGCAAAATCAATTCACTGGAATCAACCGATATCCTTCAGTCCTGCTGTTCCAGGATACAAACACGGCCTGATTATTACTCAGCAAAAACGGGAAGTCAGCTTCGGAACTGAATTGTGCAACAGGCTTAGGCGGTAACCAAGTCTCGCCGCCATCGTTTGAATGCATCACAAAAAGCTGAGTTTGGCGGCCATTAAATTCTGTCCAGGTTAGGATGACATGTTTGCCTCGCGCCATAATATCGGGATGGCTAGGCATATTTTTCAGCTCACCGAAGGCCAACGGTTTTGAAAAATGCTGTCCTTCATCGGTCGAATAGGCATAAAACAGACCTTGACGGACACTGCCTTGAGTAAACCAAACTATGTGGTATCGGTTGTCATCACTGATAGAAATTGCCGGCCCATGTTCTGGGCAACCTTCGATAATCCAGTTGTCAAAGGTGACCCGCCAGGTTAGCGGTTCTTTGTCATCATCAGCTTGCGTTATCAATAAACCATGGTCTCGGATACCGACAGGGTAAATAAAGCGTGTAAATAGAACGGCTTGGTTACCCTTATCAAAAGCGGTAGCAATACGACAGCAATCGCATAAGGTGTCGGAAATTTTTTGTGCAGATGCGCTTGTCCCAGTATTGCTGTCAATGGATGTGTAATAGATGGCATTTCCTGGTTGTTGCCAGTCGGTGCGGTTACGCTCATCATGCCAAAAGGCGTAAACTTTACCGTCACGGTTTACGCCAAATCGACCTTGAAATGTGTTGGCATCTGCGGCTTTGTCGCTTAGCGGCATCGGTTTTGAAAAACTGAGTCCGTTATCTTTAGATACGCTATAGAAGATGGCGACGGGCTGGGTGCTTTCAGCCGCATAAATCACGTAAATATGGCCAGTGCGATCAACAACAATACTCGGCCTATTTTCACCACTTACTTTGATTTGTTGTGATTCATTATTGATGACAATGGGAACGCTAAAGGTTTTGCCCAAATCATCAGAAACATCGATATAAATATGTTTTTTTTCTGGTACTACCCGCCATAAACGACCGTCAGGATCGAAAGCTGTAGAAACGAACAAGCCACCGCCATCAGGATAATGGCTGTAATTTGTTGTCCCAGCACCCAAATTAACTTGATTTGAATGACTGCAAGAAGAAATTAGCGCCAACGCAATACTCGTAAACAACAATAATCTTAACGGATGACCGCTATGTTGCAGTAGTCGTCCAAAAAATCCCTTTTGGGTAGTTTGAACGTGGTTGTGGGCCGCTGGTTTTTTCATTGGATGATCTTTAAATCGGTAAAACAATTTGCTTAAGAAGTTTTAAAAAGTTGCTACAAATCGGTAAGTAATCCGGTAATCAGGGTCAGTTTGGTAGCCATTGGTGTCTTTGACGATGGGGGCGCCAATTGACAAGGCAGTATTCCAGCTTTTGCCGCCAGAATATCGAATACCTGGAGAAATAAATACGGTGTTGCCGCCTGAGTTAGGGTCAATTATGCCGTCAGTCTTTTGGTAATCCTGCCACTCGCCGTTGAGTTCCAGAACCGCAGTCCACGGTGCATTATTGCTGGACGAGAAGAAATTATTGCGCGCAGGCGCGCCAAACGCATAAGACAGGGCAAAGTTATAACCGAAAATATCGCCGAGATCAGTTTTTTGTGCGCCTGTGGTGGCTACGGTATATAGAGCGCTTGTGTCAAACGAAAAACTTCCCATTGCACGGGTAAATGAAAGTCCAAAAGAAGGGCTCCATGCGCCGCCACCCGGTTGGTGATGGGCTTCAAAAGGACTGCCGCTATGCCCCTCTTCCTCTCCATGGTGATGTGCTGACGGAGCGTCGGTCTGGATGCCCGTTTGTCCGGTTGGGGTTTTAAGCCCTACAACCAAAGATGCATGATTCAAGTTATCATCGCTGTGATAAAAGCGGTATTGCCCAAAAAAAGAAACATCCCCAAAGCCGCTAGGATCACCTAGGTTAATTACTTCGCCCCCATCCTCATCCGGTGAGCGGACGTTAGATCTCAGCACATAAGGAATTCTGAGCCCTAGCGTCAGATCGTCAGTAATGCCGTAAGCAGCAAATATTGAAGGCTGTAAAAAAGTTTCTACATCGTGGACATCACCGTGTGTTTTGCTCTGCGAAAGTAATTGCTGGTCTGAAATGCTGTCGAAGTTTATGAATTGCGTGATGATCCCGCCTGCCCACATGCCGGTAGGTAGCGTTACCCCCGTTTGGGTGATTATGGGCGATGCCGTGCCTATGCCGAAGCCCAAAGAACCGTGGTCGGCTGAAACAATTGTGCTGTGCGTCGTAAATACGGACATCACAGCCATCATTGCAAACAATTTATTTGATGTATTCATAGCTGGCTCTCAGTAGTATGTTTATTGAATTAATCGAAAATATCTGCGACAGCAGCCAAAAATCATACTGTTGCTAAAAAATTTACTGCATTTTTAAGGGCATCATATTACTAGACAAAGGACTCGCTAGCAAAAACAAGTGTGCGTGTGTATTTTTAAGGCTAAAAGAAAAAAGATTTACTCTCTGAGACCTTTGCACAAACAGCAGAAACTCCGGCTGACTGGTCAAAAGCCGATTTTTTTGAATTGGCATTCACCTTAATGGGCGGTATTCGGCTGAAA
>NZ_JBEBKJ010000072.1:0-19589 GCF_040079455.1 Methyloglobulus sp.
GGTTTGGGCTAGGTTCTTCCAGGACATAGGCTATTGCTCGAACTTGAATAAAGGCTTATTTTACCCATTTTGGGGCTTGAGGTCGTGCAAAGGTCTCCGATTATCAAAAAAACCTTAGCGAACATTTCTGAACAGGAAAAACAGCACATCAATGATAAATGGCTAAGTTATCAGGAAAACCAAGACGATCAGACAATAGAACTAAATAATGCCGAAAAAAAATGGTTATCTGATCATCCTGTTATCCGCTTTACTGGCGACCCCAACTGGTTACCCTATGAGGCGTTCGACAGCAAAGGCAGCTACATTGGCATAGTTGCTGAGTATTTACAGTTGCTTGAAAAAAAACTGCACATCAAGTTTGACATTGTACCGACACTTTCCTGGGGCGAGTCGGTAGATATGATTAAGCACGACAAAGTTGATGTGTTGTCTGAAACGGTTGATTCCGATCTAAAATCAAAGTTGACGTTTACGCAGCCTTACTTATCCAGTCCGGTAGTTATCGTGATGGGCGATCAAGAAGGTTATGTCGACACGCTTGAGCAAATCAAACATCGCCGTTTGGCGGTTATTAAAGACTACGGGTATAACCCCGCCATTTTTCATAATTACCCAGATATTAAATTTTCCGAAGTCGATACGATTCAACAAGGTTTGACGGCAGTCTCTACTGGAAAAATCGATGCCTTGCTGTGTACCTTGGCTCATGCCAGTTACTACATCAGCAATCAGGGTATCAATAATGTCAGGATAGTCGGTAAAACCGAGATTATGACGCAATTGGGTTTGGGTGTCCGTAAAGAATTTGCGCCGTTAGTTCCATTGTTTGATCGGGCGTTAAAAAGCATTGAACAAAGCGATAAACAACAAATCAGCGATAATTGGGGGAAAGACCGTTTTGCCGCCAAAACCGATTACCAACTAATAGCAAAAATAGTAGGCGTTTTTCTACTGTTGTTGCTAATGATTTTTTTCTGGAATCGCCGTCTTGCCAATGAAATTAACCGCCGAAAACAAAGCGAACTGGAGGTCATGCGGTTAAACGAGCGTTTTACGCTAGCAACCAATCTGGTCTGTCTGGGCGTTTGGGAATTGGATTTTCATGGGGATCAACCGCGCTTTAGCTATGATGACAAAGTGCACGAAATCTACAGCGACACAGAAAAACAACAAATCTCATGGGATGAATGGAAGGCACAATATTTGCATCCTGACGATTATGCCTTACTTGAGCAATCCCTAATTAAACTCAATTCCCAAGGTGGTCAGCTGCACATAGAATACCGTATCGTTCGCGCTGATGGCGAAATCCGAACAATTTACTGCGGCTGCTTCGGAACTAAAATGAATGGCAAACTGGTTAAAATTACCGGTGTCAATTGGGACATAACCGCTCGCAAAGCAATCGAAAGAGATTTAGAAAAAGCCAAAAGCCAAGCTGAGAATGCCAACCTAGCCAAAACGCAGTTCCTTGCCAATATGAGCCATGAGATCCGTACGCCGCTTAATGCGATTATCGGCTTTACCGAATTGCTGAATGAACAAATAAAAGACACCAAACTTAAATCTTTTGTTAAAACCATTCAAACTGCTGGACATAGTCTACTGACACTTATTAACGATATACTGGATTTATCGAAAATCGAAGCAGGAAAAATGCGGATCGAAAAAAAGGTGTGCAATCCGCATAGCTTATTTAACGAATTAGGTCAGATGTTCATGATGAATATCAAAGCAAGAAATTTGGATTTCATCCTCGACATTGATTCAAAAATCCCTGAAAACTTGATCCTCGATGCCACACGGTTACGGCAAATCTTATTTAATCTAATTGGTAATGCTGTCAAGTTTACCGAGCAAGGTCATATTTGCGTGAGAGCTAGAACAGGAAATGAAGACAGTATTCGCAGCAAGCTGGATTTATATATTGATGTTGAAGATACCGGTATCGGTATTACCGTAGACCAACAAGCATTGATCTTTCAGGATTTCGAACAATTGGAAGGGCAAGATGTCCGCAAATACGGTGGCACGGGATTAGGACTGTCTATCAGCAAACGCTTAACCGAGTTGATGGGCGGCGAAATTTTATTGGTCAGCCATTTGGGTATTGGCTCCACTTTTACCATACATTTAATGGATGTGGCTGTTTCCTCGATAACATTGGAAGAGCAATCTATTAAACCGAACAAACAGATACGCTTCTATCCCGCCAACGTGCTGGCGGTTGATGATGTTGAAGATAATCGCAGCTTGCTGAGGGAATGTTTCGCCGAAACCCAACTGACGGTAACCGATGCTGAAAATGGTCTTGAAGCGGTCAATACCGTTAAACAAGGTAATATTGATTTAGTGTTGATGGATATTCGTATGCCGATCATGAATGGTTATCAGGCTGCCGAAAAGATCAAGACATTCTCAAATGTGCCCATTATCGCCCTGACCGCATCGGTGATGCAGGATGATTATGAACGCGCAAAAAGCATCCATTTCGACGGTTATTTGAGAAAACCGATATTGAAGGCCGAATTGATTTCAGAACTCATGCGGTATTTACCTTTTGAAGCCATCGAAGAAACCGCTATTATTGAACAAGTGCTAGTGTTGTCTAATCGGGAGCTACGAGCATTACCCAGTGTTATTGAAGCTCTTGATAAACATTCCAAAACTTGTGAACAAATCTCAAAAAATAATAATATCTCGGAAATTAAAAAATTTGCCGATACTGTTTTGACGATTGGCAATAAATATGGAATTTCTGTTGTCATTGAATTTGCCACTTTGCTACACGCAGATGTTGATGGTTTCGACATTGTTGCGATCAAACGCTCCCTGAATATATTTCCTGAATTGCTTTCGCAATTACGAGCTTATAACCAGTAGTAGCGGGATGCCCAGTCTTCCTAATACAGTTAATAATATTTAGAGAAAGATAATTCTGTCGCCCTTGAAAAAGCAATCCTAATCTAATCCAATGTTCAGCTATCCAGTTTAGACATCAACGATAGTCATTGACACAGCATCCACATCCCTATAGAATGCGCACAGCTCGAAATTGATTTACCGCTATGCTTATCTCTACGAAGTCTTTCTGTATTACTCGTCCTGTTTGTCATTTAAGTAATCTTCAAATTTCCCAGCGCCATCGGCCTAACGGCTTTAATTACTCTATACAAAAGGAACACACATGACAACTGGTACAGTTAAATGGTTTAACGCAGAAAAAGGTTTTGGTTTTATTCAACAAGAAAGCGGCCCTGACGTTTTCGTTCATTACCGCAACATCAGCGGCGGTGGCTTTAAATCTCTGGATGAAGGCCAAAAAGTAAACTTCACTATCACACAAGGCCAAAAAGGGCCGCAGGCAGAAGAAGTTACTCTCGCTTAATTAAACATAATTAGCCACAGCCTAACCACACTAAGGTGTGACGGGGCTGTGGCTTTTTTTTGCCTAACCTCTGCTGTTAATCGTATTTTCGATTGTTATAAAGCAGCCACCCGCTAGGGTGATGCCCTCTTGGGTCGCGGTGCGTCCAATGCACAACGCCGCCCTTATTATTCCATTCGTACTCGCCAGAAAAAGAAATAATTTCTCCTTCTTTCAAGCCCTCAACTTTGGCTGCTAGATCAATATTGTGAGCTATGAGAATTTTCTGCCCAGAATCTAGCTGGACGACAAAGCGTTGATGCCTTAGCCCGTGGTCGTCATCCCGCAATACTTTTGCTATTCGTCCCACTTGTTTTACCTGAATATTGCTTTGCTGATTATCGAACGCTTTCTTAAAAGTGTCTAAGTCGGTTAAATCAGAACTCGTGCTTTGTGGTAAATGCTTAAGTTCAAAACCACCTCTATTAGATTGTAGAAAAGCCGAGCAAATACCCAGTAAAATCAAAATAATAAGCTTTAGAAATCGTCTATTCTCAGGTAATTTTTGCATAGCATGGCTTTAGTTGTGTTTAATGAATATTTTCGTATATTATTAAGCGTATGAACAATTTTAGGTTATGGTCGGTAAGCTAAATATACACAACCTCACTGAGCATTAGAGTGTCAGTTAATATTGACAAAGGGTTTTCGCTGTTTTCGCCCTGACCTTGTATGATCAAATTCAATGCAACCTTACGCTGAATCAATGTATATATAAATCGATCACTTTTTACAATAGAACGAAGATCGTCGATACAAATAGTGGGCCATTATTGCCAAAACAAGGCATGTTGTCACTAATGGCCCGATAACCCCATCATAACTGCTTACCAGGTAGAGATAATCCGAACTAGGATTGATATTGAATAAGTCTTTGCTCAATTTAATCTGCCACACCCAACAGGCATGGCAACCGATACATAGGCCTAAACTGGCGTTCACTTGGGTTCTAAGCAGCCCTAAGAACACACCAACCGCAAATAAAGCAAAAAAAGCTGACAGAATTTCTGGGTTTAGCAAATGCGCAAAGGCTTCTGCCAGCAAATTGAAACCGCTAAATAGATTAAGTTCTTGTGCAGGTATTTGGGTTTTGCTGTCCAAAAAATGCAATATCGCATAATAAAATGCGCTGATTAAAATAGCCGCCCTAACTGACAGTTTCTTGCTTAAACCTGTTAGCAGTATTCCCCTAAAAACTGGTTCTTCAAATAATGAAATCAGCAACGCAAGTAATAATTCAATGACCAGTTTTTTGCCCACCCAGAATAGTGTCCAAGGCTTGGATTCGTCAATAACATTTAAGCCGAGTAGGTAAAGAGCAATAAAAACAGGCAGTAGGGTGATAAAGCCTAATCCAACACCTTGCCATAATTGCTTAACAAATACAGGTCTCTGCGAAAATCCCAAATCAAATTTGTTCAGCTTGAGATAGTACATCGCTGGAAAAATACTCAACACCAAAAATAGCTGGGAAGCTTTTTTGACGATGAATCTAAACGACAAGTCGTGCCATAAAGATACCAAGATATAGGCCAATATACAGGCAAGGAAAGTGGCGGCAAGCAACACCAACAGCGGAACTAAAGCGTAAAGGCAACGCTTCATCATGTACGGAAATCGCCCCACAACATCTGCACGGCCGCTAATGCAGCAATGGCGGCGGTTTCTGTCCTTAATATCCGACTACCTAAACGTACCGGGATAAACCCTGCCGCTTTAGCAATGCTGCATTCCTGATCGCTAAAGCCGCCTTCAGGCCCAGTTAATAAAGTCACTTTCATGTCATCAGGTTGTAACTCTGCCAATGAAAGTTCTGCGTAAGGATCAAGAAACACTGTTAAGCCTTGTTGATTGCTTACCCAGCTTTCCAAAGCCGCAATCTCTGTTAATTCGGGTAACACAGTCCTGCTGCTTTGTTCCGCCGCATGTTGGGCGATTTTTTGCCAATGTAATAAGCGTTGCAGTTTTTTGTTACCCTTAAACTGCACGACACAACGTTCCGTTATTAGCGGTGTAATCTGGTTAACGCCCAGTTCAACGGCTTTTTGTACCGATAAATCCATGCGGTCACCACGGGAAATCCCCAACCCTAAAGTAACTGACAAAGGCGACTCTACGCTACGGCCATTCCAGGATTTGACCGTAACTAGGACGGTTTTTCGGCTGACTTCGCCAAGCTCGCAAATATATTCTCCGCCATTGCCATTAAACAGGATGATGGCGTCGTCTTTTTTTAAGCGCAGCACCGTCCTGACATAATGACCGCTATCATCATCCAATTCAACTTGCTCGTTCGGCTTTAATGACAAAGACACATACAATCTGGATACCCGCATCTTAATCCTTTACCGCTTGTTGAATGCCATCCCAAGCGACTTCTGCCATTAATCGGATTTCATCCTCGTTGATAATATAAGGTGGCATAAAGTAAATGACATTGCCCAGCGGACGCAACAACACACCTTTTGACAAGGCGTATTGGTAAACCCGTAAGCCGCGCCGTTCCTGCCAGGGATAAGGTTCGCGGGTGTGCTTATTTTTGACCATCTCAATCGCCACTATCATGCCTGTTTGCCGGACTTCGGCAACGTGTGGATGGTCATAGAATCGTGCTGCGGCTTTTGCCATCAACTTTGCTAAGGTTTTATTATTGGCGATGATGTCCCGCTGCTGGAATATTTCTAATGTCGCCAGTGCAGCCCTACACGCCAGCGCATTACCCGTGTAACTATGCGAATGTAAAAATGCAGTCAACTTTTGATAATCATCGTAAAACGCCTGATAAATGTCATTGGTCGTCAATACCGCCGACAAGGGCAAATAGCCGCCCGTCAATCCTTTGGATAAACACATAAAGTCGGGTGTGATTGCGGCCTGTTCACACGCAAATAGCGTTCCGGTTCGCCCAAAACCGACAGCAATCTCATCAGCGATAAGATGCACATTATATTTGTCGCAAGCTCCACGCAGTAATTTTAAGTATATCGGATCGTACATCCGCATATTGCCGGCGCATTGCACTAAAGGCTCGATAATTACCGCGCAAACCGTCTCCGCGTGATCCCGCAGCGCGTTTTCCATCAGCTCGAAACGGCGCGACGAATACGCTGCCCAGGATTCGCCAGCTTCGCGGTGATAGCAATCTGGCCCAGGCACGGTAATCACGTCCATTAATAGCGGGGCGTAGGTTTCCTTATACAACGGCACATTGCCGACCGCCAACGCACCTAAGGTTTCGCCATGATAGCTATTTTCCAGCGTGATGAATTTGGTTTTTTGGGTTTGGCTCGATTTGTTTCGCCAATAGTGGAAACTCATCTTGAGAGCGACTTCCACCGCTGCTGAACCATTGTCGGCATAGAAGCAACGGTTAAGCCCTTCGGGTGTTACTTCCACCAACTTTTCCGCCAATTTGATCGCGGATTCGTGAGTAAAACCAGCAAAAATGACGTGTTCGAGCGTATCAAGCTGGTCTTTCAGTGCGGCATTTATATAAGGGTTGGCATGTCCGAAGAGATTGACCCACCAGGAGCTGATAGCATCCAGATAACGGTTGCCATCGAAATCTTCCAGCCAAACACCTTGACCTTTTTTGATAGGAATGATCGGGAAAGTCTCGTGGTCTTTCATTTGTGTGCAAGGATGCCACAAAACGGAAAGGTCACGATTGGAGAAGGAATGGTTGGTCATGGGCAATGCACTAAGCTGTAGTCACAACATTCGTTCACGATGCGGTTTGGTGACTCTGGTTACTTAGCACACAAAACAGGAGCTAAGGATTGTAAGGCAGATGCCGACTTACCGCTGCAAATTTTCTAAAATTGCCAACGTAGGCGCAGATTGGTTCATGGTATAAAAATGCAGCCCTGGCGCACCACCATCCAATAATCGCTGACAAAGATTACTGACCAAATCTAGGCCGAATGCTTGAATTGACGCACGGTCATCGCCAAAGCCTTCTAGCCGTTTGCGTAACCAGCGGGGAATGTCAGCACCGCACATTTCTGAAAAGCGAAATAACTGGGCGTATTGGGTAATCGGCATGATGCCAGGCACGATAGGTATTGTTATGCCATTTTTTTCGCACAGATCGATGAAATAGAAATACGCTTCGGCATTGTAAAAATACTGGGTAATCGCCGCATTTGCGCCAGCTTCAACCTTACGCTTGAAGTTTTTGAAATCTTCCGTTGCGCTGGAGGCTTGGGGATGCACTTCTGGATAGGCAGCAACGTGGATTTGAAAATCATCGCCTGTTTCCTGGCGGATAAATGCGACGAGTTCATTCGCGTAGCGGAATTCCCCTGCCGACATCATGCCGGATGGTAAATCGCCACGTAAAGCAACGATCTTTGATATGCCGTGTTCTTGGTAATTTTTCAGGATAGCCCGTATGTTTACTTTAGTGGAAGCTACGCAGGACAGATGCGGCGCGGCGGAGATCCCTTTTTGCTGTATATCAACAACGGTATCGAAGGTTTTGTCGCGAGTGGAACCGCCAGCACCAAAAGTGACAGAAAAGAATTCAGGATTTTGTTCGGCCAGCTTAGCGTGAACTAACTGTAAATTAGTTGCGCCTCCTTCAGTCTTTGGTGGATAAAACTCAAAGCTGAATTGTTGCGAGTGATTTTCTTTAGATTGCATCGGTATTTGTAAGCTAATGGGTTACGGCTACATCCATGTAGGCGTTAGGGCAACGCAGGGAGCGATTGCCGAGCAAAATGTAACCCAGCGAAATGCAGCAGAATGTTATGAAGATCAATCAATACCTATAATGATCGGCTTTATATGGACCCTCAAGCGGAACATTAATGTATTTTGCCTGTACATCAGTAAGAACAGTCAACTTAACACCTAATTGCTCCAAATGCGATCTGGCTACTTTTTCATCCAGTATTTTAGGCAGTATGTAGACCTTATTTTCATAGCTCTTGGCATTTTGCCACAACTCCATTTGCGCTAACACTTGGTTGCAGAATGAATTAGACATGACGAAACTTGGATGTCCAGTTGCGCAACCTAAGTTAACTAAACGACCTTCCGCTAAGATAATCAAGCGCTTGCCGTCTGGAAAAATGACATGGTCAACTTGCGGTTTGATATTTTCCCATGTGTACTGGCGCAACGATGAAATCTCAATTTCGGAATCAAAATGGCCGATGTTGCAGACAATGGCTTGATCCCGCATAGCTAACAAATGCTTATGAGTAATCACATTGAAATTGCCGGTTGCACTGACAAAAATATTGGCAATAGATGCGGCATCTTCCATGGTTACCACACGATAACCTTCCATCGCCGCTTGTAACGCACAGATAGGGTCTATTTCGGTGATCCATACAGTAGCACCTAAACCACGTAAGGATTGGGCACAGCCTTTACCGACATCACCATAACCACAGACCACGGCGATTTTTCCGGCGATCATGACATCAGTCGCACGTTTGATGCCGTCAACCAAGGATTCGCGGCAACCGTATAGGTTATCGAACTTAGATTTGGTAACGGAATCATTGACGTTAAAAGCGGGTACTTTCAAGGTATTTTTGGCAACCCGTTCGTATAAGCGTAATACGCCTGTGGTGGTTTCTTCTGATAAACCTTTGACACCCGCCATCAGTTCTGGAAACTTGTCGTGCATCATGTTGGTGAGATCGCCGCCATCATCGAGGATCATATTAGGTCGCCAGCCATTCGGTCCGATAATAGTCTGTTCGATACACCAATCGGCTTCGGCTTCGGTTTCGCCTTTCCAAGCAAATACCGGAATTCCAGCAGCAGCAATAGCTGCTGCCGCGTTATCTTGGGTCGAAAAAATATTGCAAGACGACCAACGCACTTCCGCACCTAAGGCAATCAAGGTCTCAATTAGCACCGCCGTTTGGATGGTCATGTGCAGACAACCGGCAACACGCGCACCTTTAAGGGGTTTTTTACCACCGAATTCCTGACGTAAGGCCATTAGGCCCGGCATTTCAGTTTCGGCGATATTAATTTCTTTTCGTCCCCAATCCGCAAGGGCAATATCCGCGATCTTGTAGTCTTGTTGGCTCATTTGAGTTTCCTTAGTGTTTGAATTAAATGCCAGCTGCATCTTTTAATACCTCGATTTTGTCAGTTTTTTCCCAACTGAATGTGCTTTCAGTCCGCCCAAAATGGCCGTAAGAAGCAGTCGGTTGGTAAATAGGTTTTAGTAAGTCCAGCATGGCAATCAAGCCTTTAGGTCTGAGATCGAAATGTTCCCTGACGATTTGCACCAATCTCTCTTCGGTAAGTTTCCCCGTACCAAAAGTTTCAACCGCAATTGAAGTCGGCTCTGCAACACCAATGGCATAAGACACTTGAATCTCACAGCGATCCGCCAAACCTGCCGCGACAATATTTTTTGCCACATAGCGCGCCATATAAGCCGCTGATCGATCCACTTTTGAAGGATCTTTACCGGAAAAAGCACCGCCACCGTGTCTTGCCATGCCGCCATATGAATCTACGATAATTTTACGACCTGTCAATCCGCAATCGCCGACAGGACCACCAATGATGAACTGGCCTGTTGGGTTAATAAAATATTTCGTGTCTTTGTGCAGCCATTCCTTAGGCAAAACAGGCAGGATAATTTCATCCATCACTGCTTCATGCAATGCTTTTGTACTAATGTCAGGCGAATGCTGGGTAGATAGCACGACGGCATCAATGGCTACGGGTATGTTGTTTTCGTAACGAAAAGTGACTTGGCTCTTCGCATCAGGGCGTAGCCAAGGCAACGTCTTATTTTTACGGACTTCAGCTTGCCGTTTGACTAACAAATGCGAATACGTAATGGGAGCTGGCATCAAAACATCGGTTTCATTGCTTGCATAACCAAACATCAAGCCTTGGTCACCCGCACCTTGCTCATGATTTTCACCTTCATCAACGCCCATCGCAATGTCTGCTGATTGTTTGCCAATCGCATTCAATACGGCACAGCTCTTTCCATCGAAACCAATATCGCCATTATCGTAGCCTATGTCGCAAACGACTTTCCTGACCAACTCCTCCATATCCACCCAGGCATCTGTGGTAATTTCACCTGCCAAAACTACCATACCGGTTTTGACTAATGTTTCACAAGCCACACGAGAACGAGGATCTTGCGCCAACAAGGCATCAAGGACGGCATCAGAAATTTGGTCTGCAACTTTGTCTGGATGCCCTTCTGAAACGGATTCTGATGTAAATATGAAATTATTGCTCACAATACCACCTTTGTTAATAGTAAAAACTTGAATAGCCAAAAGGCTGCAAAAGCAGCCTCTACGTACTTATACTTAATGGTGGGCCCTGTAGGACTTGAACCTACGACCTGCCGATTATGAGTCGGATGCTCTAACCAACTGAGCTAAGGGCCCTGTATTTTTTACTTGAAGCTATTCGCCATCCAAAAAGCATCTTAATTGCTCTGATCTGGACGGATGCCGTAGCTTCCGTAAGGCTTTAGCCTCGATTTGACGGATGCGTTCACGTGTAACATCAAACTGCTTGCCCACTTCTTCCAAAGTGTGATCAGTATTCATATTGATACCAAACCGCATGCGTAGCACTTTTGCTTCCCTTGCTGTTAAACCTGCCAACACATTTTGGGTTGACTCTCGCAACCCAGCAATTGTTGCTGCTTCAACTGGAGACAGCACCCTCGAGTCCTCTATAAAGTCTCCTAAGTGAGAGTCTTCATCATCACCAATCGGTGTTTCCATGGAGATAGGCTCTTTAGCGATTTTCAACACCTTACGGACTTTATCTTCCGGCATTTCCATACGCACAGCCAATTCTTCTGGAGTTGCTTCACGACCCATTTCCTGAAGTATCTGTCTTGAAATCCGGTTCAATTTATTGATGGTTTCAATCATATGCACCGGAATTCGGATGGTCCGTGCTTGGTCGGCTATGGAACGGGTGATCGCCTGCCTTATCCACCAAGTGGCATAAGTTGAAAATTTGTATCCACGACGATACTCAAACTTATCGACCGCTTTCATTAACCCGATATTGCCTTCCTGAATCAAATCCAGGAACTGCAAACCCCGGTTAGTATATTTTTTCGCAATAGAGATAACCAAACGCAAATTGGCTTCGATCATTTCCTTCTTGGCGCGTCTGGCTTTTGCCTCACCAATCGAAATACGACGGTTAATGTCTTTTAAACCAGCAATGGTCAAACCATAGTTAACTTCAATCTCAGTTAATATTTTCCGAGCTTTGCGTAACTCTTTCTCATACTCTTTCAAAACTGCCGAATAGGGATTATTTTTATCAAAATATTGATCTAGCCAATCCGAACGCGTTTCATTATCTGTGTAAGCCGCAATAAATTCCAGCCTAGGCATTTTTGCTTTTTTTAGAAAAATATCATGAATAACTCTTTCCTGTTCACGAACGGAAGCGACACCATCAGGAATAATGGCCGTGAGTTTTTTCAGGTATTGTGGCGCCCACTTCAGCTCTATAAACAAGCCTGACAGTGCTTCAAACGCTTTTTCCGTTTGTTCACTGACATAGCCATATTGACTGATAGCCGATGTGGCTTCTTTTAGCTGTTCTCTGAGTTGGTCAATTTTTTCTTTGACTTCATCGAAATTAAGCCCCTTTACCTCTTCTTCAGGACTCGCTTCGTCAGCCCCGTCAACCGCATCAATAGAGACCGGACTAGTCAATAAGTCCTCAGGCTCACTTAAATCAGTAAAGCCCACAATCATGTCTGATAATCTAAAGCCACTTTCTTCTTCAGAAATGGAGTCAAATGATTGCAAGACATCTTCAACAACCACGCAAGAACGGGAAATGGCTTTAACAAGCTGTTGATTGCCTTCTTCAATGCGTTTGGCAATCTTTAACTCATCGGCGCGGGTTAAGAGCTCGACTGAACCCATTTCACGCATATACATCCGCACGGGGTCAGTCGTCCGACCAAACTCGCTATCGACAGACGCCAAGGCAGCAACCTCTTCGGCATCTTCATCGTCGGTGGTAACCGCCGCAGAATCGGTAATCAGCGAGTCATCATCAGGCGCAGTTTCATAGACCTGAATGCCTAAATCATTGATGGTACCAATGAACTCTTCGATTTGTTCAGGATCGGAAATATCACTGGGCAGGTGGTCATTCACCTCAGCATAAGTCAGGTATCCCTGGGCTTTGCCTTTAGCTATTAATTGCCTAAGTTGAGAATGCTGATCTTGACTCATAAATTACCCATGCGTTACTTTAGTTACAGCCTGACTGAAATCAACCCAAAATTATACTATAAAACTCGTCAAATTACACCGCTATGTTTTACAACCAATAGCTTACGCAACAACTCCTTTTCGTCCTGATTTAAGCCTATGCTCTTCTCTTTTGCTAACAAGCCATCAATACAGGCTTTATTCTCTTGCTCCAGCAACCTATCTAAGGCATCGCTAAATTCATTTTCCACACCTTCCGCTTTGACACTTTGCCCCGAAGTCAGCAGGCTTAATGCGGCTAAATCCTTAATCACTTTCTCATTAGGATGATTTCGATAATGCTCTAATAATACGGCGGTATTGGCTGGTTTTGTTGCCAAAACCACAGCCAGAATATCTCTGAACAATTGAATACCAGAAAATTCCAGGCTATCCCAAATTATTTCTTTTTGCTCGACCTTGCTTATGAGCTCTGGATGCTGCACCAATAAGGCAATAATTATCCGTGGCAACGACAACAGTTTGCTCTCATGCTGTCGATTGCCCGTTACTTTGGGGTTAAGTCTAGCTGGGTTTCCTGAAACATCCAGCAAACTTGATCGAGTTAATTCATTCAATCTGGCAAACATCATATCCCGAAAAACGCCTAGTGGCAGCTTCTCTAGGTAGGGTTTTGCTTTATTTATCAATTGTGAACGACCTTCCATTTCGTCAAGCTTAAGATTATTCGATAAAGCACTAAAAAAATAATCAGACAAGGGCTGAGATTGTTGTACACGTTCGGTAAAACTCTCGGCACCTTCCGCACGTACCAGTGAATCGGGATCATGCTGTTGCGGCAATAACATAATACGGACTTGCCGACCGTCTTTAAGTGCGCCAAAAGCCGGTTCCATTGCACGCCAGGCGGCATCACGCCCCGCTTTATCACCATCAAAACAAAATACCAGTTCGGATGAAAACCGGAATAATAAATCGAGATGTGCTTGCGATGTCGCAGTTCCCAATGTTGCTACGGAATAGTGAATTCCACTTCCCGCCAAGGCGATAACATCCATATAGCCTTCAACGATGAGAATCCGTTTGGGCTTAGCTTCTTTACGGAGCAACTCGAAGAGGCCATAGACCTCTTTGCCTTTTTGAAAGACTGGTGTTTCCGGTGAATTCAAGTACTTAGGCATTGAATCATCCAATACCCGCCCACCAAAACCGACAATTCGACCGCGCTTATCTCGGATTGGGTACATAACGCGCCCACGAAAGCGATCATATGCCCTACCCTCCTTATCAATCAACAGCCCTGCTTGGATTAACTGGTTTTGATCAAAGCGATTAGCTAATGCCTGCCATTCATCGGGTGCGTAACCGATCATGAATGCTCGCGCACAATCATCAGTAACGCCCCTAGCTTTTAAATATGCGACGGCTTTTTTACCGGCATCATGGGTTCTAAGGCAGTCTACGTAAAAAGCTGCAACCTGTTCAAGAAGCTGGTATTGATCGCTGATATTCTCTTTTTTTGGCGCTGCACTTGGATGATCGCTGGCTTCCCTAGGTACATCAACACCTGCAAAAGTAGCCAAGTCTTCGACGGCTTCGACAAAATCCAGATGACTGAAATCCATCAGAAAACCAATGGCATTGCCGCTTACGCCGCAACCGAAACAATGGAAAAGCTGCTTATTTCGGCTGACTGAAAAACTAGGCGTTTTTTCGGTGTGGAAAGGACACCGAGCGACAAAATTTGTGCCGGTTTTTTTCAGGGGGACGTGCGATTCAATTAAATCGACAATATCAACCCGAGCTAGGAGATCATCAATAAAATAACGGGGGATTCTACCGGACATCGTCAGAGCCGGAATTGTTACTGAGCCAACGCAACCTTGATTTTGGCGCTGACAACTGACATATCGGCGCGTCCTTGCATTTTTCCCTTGAGTAAAGCCATCACTTTGCCCATGTCTTTTACCGATTCTGCACCGGATTCGGCGACGGCGGCACTCACCATGCCGTCAACTTCGGCTTCGCTAAGTGCTTGTGGCATAAAATCCTGGATGACCAGCACTTCTGCTTCCTCGATGGCAACCAGATCATCCCTACCAGCATCGCCAAATTGCCGGATGGATTCACGCCGCTGCTTTAACATCTTGTCAAGCACCACGATAGTACGCTCGTCATCCAACGTTATGCGCTCGTCAACCTCAATCTGCTTGATTGCAGCAAGAATTAATCTAATGACTCCCAACCTGGATTTATTGCCTCCTTTCATGGAGGCTTTCATATCGTCCTTGATACGGTCTGTCAGCAAGCCTGTCATAGCCGTGCTTTAAAGTACTGGGCGACCACGACGCAAGTTTTTAAGCGCGTAACGCTCACGCGCCAGCTTTTTCAAATGGCGTTTAACCGCAGCAGCACCTTTACGTTTACGCTCTGAGGTAGGTTTTTCATAGAATTCACGGCGACGCACTTCCGCCAACACACCAGCCTTCTCACATGCGCGTTTGAAACGGCGAATAGCGATATCGAAGGGCTCATTTTCTTTAATTTTGACTGACGGCATAGCTTTCCATTATGTTAATATTTGAATGAAACGGTTTTTAAGCGCGGCATTTATACCCACGCAATAAAAAGAACCGTTGATTATAACCCTATCTTTTATTTTTTCAAAAACTCAATGTATGTTTTAGGGATAGAAACCTCTTGCGATGACACCGGCGTTGCCATTTATCACTCCGAACACGGGCTGATTAGCCACCACTTATACAGCCAAGTTGCGATGCACAACGAATACGGCGGTGTTGTGCCGGAGTTGGCATCCCGCGACCATATTCGAAAATTAATTCCGCTAATCAAGCAAACTTTACTAGAAAGCCGTCTGCAAAAAAGCGAAATTAACGGCGTTGCTTATACCGCAGGCCCAGGTTTGATGGGGGCTTTGCTGGTCGCTGCCGCCACTGCAAGAAGCCTGGCCTGGGCGTGGGGAATTCCCGCCATCGCGGTACATCACATGGAAGGCCATCTGCTCGCGCCCATGTTGGAAGCTTGTCCGCCACCATATCCATTTGTCGCGCTACTCATTTCCGGCGGCCACACCTTATTAGTACAAGTCGAAGGCATAGGCCGTTATCAATTATTGGGCGAATCACTGGATGATGCCGCTGGTGAAGCATTTGATAAGACAGCAAAAATGCTAGGCTTAGGCTATCCCGGCGGGCCGAAATTATCTAAACTTGCTGAACAGGGCGGACAAGTTTATAAATTTCCACGCCCTATGACCGACAGGCCGGGGCTGGATTTCAGCTTTAGTGGCTTAAAAACCTTCACGCTCAATACCTTTAACAAAAGTCAAAAAACCGAGCAAGACAAAGCCGACATCGCTTTTGCTTTCCAACAAGCCGTTGCCGAAACCCTTAGCATCAAATGCAAACGCGCCATCCGGCAAACTGGCATTAAACGGCTGGTGGTGGCGGGTGGCGTTAGTGCTAACAAGCAGATTCGCGCTGCTTTACGTGAAATGACCGATCAAGAAAACAGTGAGATCTTTTTCCCAAGACCGGAATTTTGCACCGATAATGGCGCGATGATTGCTTATGCGGGTTGTCAGCGGCTGTTGAGAGGCGAACATCAAGGCCTGGAAATATTTGCTAAACCGAGGTGGCCGATTAATGAGCTACTTTAACTAACCTAGTTAGAAATTTGACAGTGATCGTTCCCAATTTTTTATCGCTTTTTTGATTTGTTCTGCACCACTACGGTATTTTAGGCCTAAAAGACACCATTGCTAAAAAGCTAAAGACAACAAACCTTTGCTTGTCATTACATAGAAACTTAAAATTTAATCTATTTTCAGCATTTTTAGCACGTCCGAATTCGGCTAATGCACTGATTGTACGATCACAAACTAAATTTCCATCAGCATCTCCATTCTTTACGCACCACAACATATAACTAGGCACGTAAATCATGTAATCAATCTCTTCTTTTAGCCATAATAAATCTGTATTGTGACAAATAAATCTATCTGACACAACATTATTTTCAGATAAGAAGAATTCTCTTTTAATTTCTTCACCCAAATTCATAGCTTACATCTAGGAAACTACTCATTATTAGACGAAGCAGGTTTGCCTTCTTCCCCAGCCAACAACCGCTGTATATTACTTTTATGCCGGAATAGCAAAAACGCCATCATCACCACAGCAGCACAAAAAATGACCTTATCACCCAAAATAAACCAAGCGTAAATCGGCGATAAAACCGAAGCAGCCAAGGCAGAAAGCGATGAAATCTTACGAAGTTTGTATACCAACAGCCAAGTACCGATAACAGCCAGCCCCAAAACCCAGGAAAAGCCCAGTAAAACGCCTAAGGAAGTGGCAACGCCTTTACCGCCTTTGAGACCAAAAAATATGGGATAAAGGTGACCGAAAAATGCAGCCAGGCCGGTCATAGCCAAAACAATCGGTGACATACCCAATAAATTCGCCAGATAGGCAGGGATAAAACCTTTTAGCATATCCCCAAGCAAGGTGATCCCCGCCGCTTTTTTGCCGCCAATCCGCATCACATTGGTTGCACCCGGATTACCTGAACCCTGCCCACGAGGATCTGGCAAACCCATCACGCGGCAAGTGATAATCGCACATGAAACTGAACCCAATAAATAAGCCGCAGGAATTAACAACCACTCAAACATTAACCACCTTCCATCCAAAACTTGTAACTACTGTTCATATCCCCGATACTTACCGCTTCAAAACGGCACATCATAACCGGAAATTACTATGGATATTATATTTTTAGGCGGGCTTCAAATCGAGACCATTATCGGTATTTTCGACTGGGAACGGGAAACCAAACAAACAGTCATACTGGACATAGAAATGGCTTACGACATCCAAAAAGCCGCCGAAACCGACGATATTGCATACACTTTAGATTACAAGGCAGTATCCAAACGGATTATCGCTTTCGTCGAAGCCAGTAATTATTTTCTGGTGGAGCGGCTGACAGTGGAAATTGCCGACATTATTCTCAATGAATTCAATGTGCCGTGGGTAAAAGTAACCCTCAACAAAAAAGGCGCGATCCGTGGTGCCAGCGATGTCGGGATTATCGTCGAACGAGGGCGTAAGTAATATGCCAACCGGATATATCAGCATCGGCAGCAACATCGACAAGGAAAAACACATCCCTGCCAGCATCAAAGCTTTGGAAGCCTGTTACGGACAATTAACCTTATCCAGTATCTACGAATCCGATTCCGTCGGCTTTTCCGGCGATTCATTTTTCAACTTGATCGTAGGCTTTAACTCTAATCTGGATGTCAAAGAAATCGTCGAGCAATTACGTCAAATCGAACTGGACAATGGCCGCAACCGCGACTGCAAAAAATTCTCCTCCCGAACCCTGGACTTAGACCTCGTGCTATATGGCGACTTGATAATCAACGAAGGTCGCATCCAAATACCGCGTGACGAAATCGAAAAATACGCCTTTGTCTTAGAGCCTTTGGCAGAAATTGCCGGACATTTGCAACATCCTGTCACCCACATCCATTATGCGGAGTTATGGGAAAAATTCGATAAAATCAATCTGAAACAACATCTTATAACGCCTTATTGGTAGCCTCAAGTAGGGAAAACGGAGTCACGAACTCCTGGATTCCGCAAGCTCCATCCAGGCTACTTGCTAAAACAAATCACCATGCTTTAACAGCCAATAAAGTGCCTTGATAAGCATCAAAGGGACAGCCAAGGTTAACAAAATTGAAAAGATAAATAGCATGGTCTTGGCGACAAGCTTTACCTGGTTGAGAGAACTAGCAGCGATGGTGGCAATAAACACGATGACTGTAAACGCTGTAGCTGCTCCAAATAAAGTACTTGCGCTAGTATTTGGTTGGCTGAAATAAAGCAACAGATAAACCAGCCCGCAACAATCCGCTAACAACAACACCATGCCGTCCACCGCGATCTCTGACCGATTTTGGTAAATTGCTGGGCCTAAGCTAACTGTTGAGCTAATCAATACCCATATTGCTGTTCTATGCCAAAAAGAAACCATCCTGTATATGCGTTTATCAGCATAATCGAAATAGTCGTCATAGAACATGTGAATGCTTAAATCGGTGTATAGACTGATCAGCACAAAAAGGATAGGTAGGCAAGCAATAATCCACCATAAACACCGATGCCTAAAATAAGTATTATCATCTTCAAATCTTTTATGGTTGAATTGATAACGTGTTGTGCCTACAATAATGATGAACATTACTAAAGCAATTTCCGCATTAGTTATCTGTTCTCTAAGCATAAGATCCAGCCAGCCCATAGTCTCACCTTCCTATATAAACACAGAGTTTTAGGTTGTAAAAAGTCAAACTGGTTTGCAAAGATATTTCGTCTACACTAATTAACCAGAAAAGTCAGCTTGTCATATTTTACAAAAAGTCGACTTTGACAGATTTTGATTAATATGTATTATTGCCTTAACGTAGAGTAAAGATTAGTGATACTGGCATTAACGGCCAAATTTGCACTGACTAATTTCATAGACCTTTTCTGTATAGCCTTAACCTTACCGAAACTAGTCACCTTAAGATTGGGAATGGACAATACTCCATTGACTAACTTGGGCGGATTGCTAGACCTATTGGCTGTTGGTGCGCTTGTATACGTATAATAACCATCTTTGTTCTGATCGTGCATGGTGATGGATTTTGCCACGCCATTCACAATGACCAAAGGAATTCGAATCACAGGGTAGCCAAGGTCTGTACTTCAGCCGGACGGGGCATGTTGCCCCGTTCGCAAGGTTTCGACGTGGTTCAACAACGTCACCGTCGGGGAAACGTGAGTGACGGGGTAACATACCTGTCTCTTGATCACATTTTGCTTTAGAAATAGACTATACCCTATTAATAACCATAGGTTTTGTAGTAAGCATGATTCCAA
>NZ_JBEBKJ010000073.1:0-18672 GCF_040079455.1 Methyloglobulus sp.
CCCATACCCCTTGTCGGGTATGGGGCGAGGGTAGCAGGGCGGCTGGGGCAGCCGCAGGCATTGGCGGTCGCGTTAAGTTTTTGCCGCTTGTTTGGACAGTACGTCCTCAAAACAAGCTTTCGCAAAAATAGCGACTCCCCGCAAGCATGAATACCGTTCCATTATCCTGTCCGCCAATAGGACTTTACCGATATCAATACTCCCCAATTCAGCCCTTTTTTACCAATTTGCCATAAATACTGAGAGTAGCCACTAAAAACAGCATAAAAAGTGTGTCATATGACACACCTACTACGGCATATGACACACTTTTTCCTGGAAGCCGCACAGCACGGGCGCTACCGAGGTACCCAATTTTTAGAAAAATAGGTCATATGACACACTTTTTGGAAATCGCCGTGTTTTGTCCAGCAAAATCCGGCATTTCGCAAAATCTCCTAAGTGATAGCCCTGAGCCAAGAAAGCGCAAGCTATTTATTATTTATCAATGGGTTAATACTATAAAGTAAAGAAATCAACCCTCTCTCGTAAACAAAAAAACAGCCCAAAAACCATAAAATAGTTGGCATTGAAATTGCTTTATATTTATCGTCTAGTTTTGTTGTGGCTGTGTACTTTCCGCCTATCCAAAGTCTGGCGCAGCGGGCTTACATTTCCCTGGTCGCTCACCGCGTAAGTTTGCACCTTCCTCTCATCTCTTTGCGGGTTGATGGTATCGCCATTGGCCCGCATTTTTTGGGGATGTTGGGTTGCAAAACAAGGTGTGCGGGTTTGAAGGGTTCGAAACAATGGAAGCATATTCTTTGTGGCTGCCCGTGTTGGTGTAAAAATGTTGCAAACTATTGATTAACAGCTAACATTTACTAGAAGGAAAGAAAGAAAGAAAGAAAGAAAGATGAAGAAAGTGCTTGACATTTTAAATTCTAAGCGGCTATTCTCTCGCCCCAAGGAATCGGAGCCAGCTTGCTTAGCTATCCGAACCTTATGCTTTTTGAGAGGAAGCATTATTCGCATTATTCATAGAGGACAAACAAAGAGTTGTCCCGTTACAGGTCGGTTTATTTAACGGCAAAAATTTAATTCAAATCTGGTTTGCTGTTTAACCGGTAAATGATCGTAAAAGGAAAGTTAATGTCAGCCTCTCAAGGTTCAGTGTTTACTTTGTCGCTCGTTTTCGCCAGTCTAATGTGGCCGGGAGCCACCCATGCGCTTGCCAGTGAGGACAGCGTAAGCAACGCCTTACAAACCAATCCACCTTCCAGCATCCAGATTACCTTATCCAAACAAGCCGACACCGCTATCCGCCTGGAAGCGAGAGCGGCACCGTTAGCACAAATCCTGAAAACCATCGCCTATAAGACTGGCGTAAATATCCACTATTCCGTGCTGCCGGAAGCCCCTGTCACCGCCACCTGCGTGGGCGCAAATGTCGGGCAGGTCATGGATTGCCTGGTCGCTAAACAAGTTGGGCTGGTTGCCCATAAGCCGCAAAAAGACAAGCCAGCAGAATTCTGGCTGTTGGGTTCTAGTGTTGGCAGTTGTCAGGCGGTAACGGTTGTGACTTCGCCCTTGCCAGTGCAAGTACCAATACAGCCAACAGAGGAACAGCCGCCAACGCCCGATGAACAAGCGCAATACGACCAAGCTATGCAAGCGCAAACCGACTTGTATCTGGAGCAACTCAAGAATGCTAAAAACAGCGAAGAACGTTTGCAAGTGCTTGGTAACCTGGGTTCGGGTGTAAAAAGTGACGATCCGAATGTGCGAAAAGCCTTAGAAGATGCCATGTCCGACAAAGACACTAACATCAGGAAACAAGCCATAGCCACACTGGTAAGCCTGGATAATGAAGGTGCATCCAGTGTTCTCAGTAATGCTTTGCATGATAGCGATGCTTCGGTACGCATGGCGGCAGTGGAATATGCGGGAGAAGATACTGACTTGTTACAGCAGGCACTCACTGACAGCAGCGTCCAAGTGCGTGATATTGCAGCGGCAAAGCTGGCGCAGATCAAAAAAAGGGAAAGCCGGTGAATAAGCTGGTGGACTCAAAAGAATTTCAATGGCTGACAACCTGAAAAGGCCACCAGCTATTGAAACAGTTGGCGACAAGGACTCAAGTCGCCATTGCCGCGTTCTTCCCACGAAGAAGGGCGCGGTAAAACGGACTGATAAAGCATCAGGGTCGATGCGGTTCAGTCTTTCTTTAAATGTAGTGTGGCATAAGCCACAAACGAGGTTAACATGAGTTTTAAAAAAGTTCTACTACCAATGGCGTTGTTATCGGCAGCGGGGTTTTCAGGCATAAGCTGGGGACATGTTGCGGCGGGAACTACAGGGGGTGCCATAATGGATGTCGATGTATATCACACTTCTTGTTTTTCTTATACTTCCCTAGTAAATGCTGAACCTGGTGAAGTACTTGGCGCAGCGGATCGTTTTTCGGCTAAAATTAAACGAAATGTTACGTCGCCTGCTGGTAATGTCCGGGTCACGCTTGGACGGATAACGGGTCTCCCCAACCCAAGCCCATCGCCATTCGCAAATAATGCGGCAGGCACAACTAACTTTGGTGCTTGCGCAAGTATAACTTCTGCCGTTGGCGCAGGTAATGGGCTTTATAGCTTTGCGGTTAGCCACGATACCGCAGTAGCCAATGGTTACCAAGTGGACTTTCACTGTGAAAAACTGGCTGCAATCCCTTGTTCCGGTAACTTTCATACTGGAACGGGTGTGTTAACAACAACACCGGCTCTTGGCTCTACGGCTGGTCAAGCTCCGAATGGAGTTGGCATTGTTGGCGGATACCCTATCCATGACTTAGACATTAACCGTTAGTCAAAGCAGAAGTCTCTGCGTTACTTTAGTGCTGTTCTACCAGGTGCATTTTGCACCTGCCCCGGTATTGACTTAGGTTAAATGATTCAAGGACAGGATTGTTTGTCTCAAGTAAAAGGTAACGCTTGCTAAATAAAAATAGCATTCCATTCTGGAATGCTATTTTTTCTGTTAGTTAACCTCCTATTTATATAGAGCTTGTGTCTTGTGTTATTGATTAGCCTTGAGAAACATTGATTCTGTTTGCCTTTCTCCCATCGAAAGGCAGAGGGTTTCTACAACTCTCCTGAATTTACCAAAGTATACAGCCGAACGGCTAAAACTTAAGCTTACCTAATCAATAACACAAAACACAGGCATGTTGATGAGAATACCTTAATGTCCGAAAGCTACTGCCTATTGTTAGGCGCTATCATAATTGCCCTCGTGGCTTGCACCCCAGTACAACCCTGGGGACGCGGCAACCTCGCCAAGCCGCAAATGGCGCTAGACCCGTACCCCTTACAAAGCGCACTCAGGGAGCACAACTACGGTAGCCGCGAGGCGGCGGCGGGCGGCAATGCGGCGCAAGGAGGTGGTTGTGGCTGTTATTAAGGGGAACTGTAAAAATTGGACTAACGCCTTCTCCCTGAGGGAGAAGGCCGGGATGAGGAGTTTTATAAGTCGCCTTCTCCCACAGGGAGAGGGAGCTGTTAAGGCCACCCCTCTATCCTTACAAGCCTTAACAACCGCCGCCATCATATTGCCTGGCTTAATTCAACCCGTTTCCCATGCCGCCGAAGAAGACAGCGCGGACTTCCAGTACAGCCACTACCAGGAAGGCAAGCGGGATATTTCAGGCATGATTTTAAATCCGTCCACACTAACGCTCAATGCCTCAAAACTACTCCAAAACTTGAACCCGATTGAGGTGGACAGCTTGCATGGCAGCACTCGAATCTCAATCACCGACCGCGTCAAGTTTGCCTTCAATTACACCCAGGACTCCTGGTCGGGTGCAACCCCAGCAGGGACAGCACCGGTGGCAGCACAAAAGAACGTCCCTCAATATGCCAGTAAGGATTCAAATACTGGCCTGGGTATTGGTGCCATCACCGGCGCATCGCCTTATGCAAGAGACGGCTCTTATTTATTCATGGATAAAAACCTAAACCTCTACTCACTTATTGTCGACCGAGCTACTGGCGCACTATCGCCTGGACTTAAAAACAATCAGCTTACCCATGTTTTGGCAGCCGCCTCGCCGGAAACGCGCAAGCAGGGCGACTTCAAGCTCAGCTATGAATGGGACGAGGCCGCAGCCACTGTGGGCGGCGGCATTTCCATTGAAAACGATTATGAATCCCGTTTTGTTAACCTGGGTGGGCGCATGGATTTTAACCGGAAGCAAACCACCGTCAATATGGGCTTAAGCTACACCAACAGCGATACCTTTGCGACGCTTGACCCTGACTCTATAGCGTTTATCAGCACAGATAGTTATGAACAACTGCCTAGTGAAGTTGAGGGTGAGGGAATTGGCGAAGAGGGTGGTCAATCTGCACCTTCTCAATTCCATAATATTGCTGGCTCCCCTGCCCAAATCGACAGCACTTACGATAGCTTAGGTAAGCGCACTGGCGCAGTGCTACGCGGCAACCGCCAGGATTGGGGTACCCAGCTTAGCCTGACCCAAGTGCTTAATAAAGATGCCTTACTGGAACTGGGGTTAGGTTACACCCGAAGTACGGGTTTTTTGGCAAACCCTTATAAGCTGGTTTATAGGGCAACTGCCACATTCCTCGCGGGATCGCCCAGTAATGAACTGGCATCGCTCACCGATATTAGTGGCGTTATTGAAAAACGACCCGATGAACGTAACCAGTTCAACTGGAGCTTGGGCTATGACCAATACATAGAGCCATTCGATGCTGCTTTGCACTTTGATTACCACTTTGCCCATGACGACTGGGGCATCAACGCCCACACCTTTGAGACCGATTGGGTGCAGCCTTTAGGTGCGGGCTGGACGGTGATACCCAGGGTGCGCTATTACTCCCAAGATGCGGCAGAATTTTACACGCCTTTTTTGAAGATTGTCCAAGTCCTTGATCCGAGTACAGGATTAACTGTAGCCTCAAGCCTGGACAGACCACAGCCAGACAATTTTTCCAGCGATCAACGGCTGTCTGGTTTCGGCACTTTAAGCGGCGGGGTGACGATTGCTAAGCAATTTGCCAAGGGTATACAACTGGAAACAGGCTTTGAATACTACACCCACCAGGGTGGCCTTAAAATCGGCGGTGGTGGCGAACAGGATTTTGCCGATTACGACTACTGGGTGGCTAACGCCGCGCTCAAGGTTAATTTAGGGGCATTAGGTTTGGGTAGTAGCCGCCATGACGGGCATTCCGACCACGGGGATCATCACCATTCTAATTCCCCCGCTGGAATCATGTTTGACCATACCTTAAAACAAGCGGGTGATATGATGGTTGGCTACCGCTACATGCATAGCGAACAAGCTGGCGACATGTTATTAGGCTCACAAACCGTTAGCCCAGACACCGTGCGTTTTAACGGCTGCGGCGACCAAGAATGCCAGATTTCGCCTAATTTCATGGTGATGAACATGCACATGCTGGACTTGATGTACGCACCGACGGATTGGTTGACCTTGATGTTGATGCCGCAATGGATGGACATGGATATGGCCATGACACCTTTGAACAATGATCCTAAACAAGGACATAACCACGGTGGTGACGTGCATAGCCACCAGACCGGTGGGATTGGTGACACCGGAGTATATGCCTTATTTAAGTTATTCGAGCAATCAGGACATCATGTTAATCTCAGCTTGGGCGGCACCGCGCCGACTGGGGATGTGGATATTACCTTGAGAAAGACGCATACAAATAAGGGGACAGGCATCCCCATCCATTTCGGGATGCAGTTAGGCAGTGGCACTTGGGATTTCAAGCCCAGCCTGACTTATACCGGTGAGAGTGACCGGTTTTCCTGGGGCGCGCAAATAACCGGCACCAAACGCTTGGAAAGCCACAACAAATCCGGCTTTGCCTTTGGCGACATCTTCCAGGGCAGCGTTTGGGGCGGTTACCAATGGACAAACTGGCTGTCCACCACGGTGCGAGGTGTTTACACCCAACAAGGGAAAATCCGTGGCGGTTATCCGACACTCAATCAGACATTCACGGACGGCAGTTCCATTTCCACCCCTTATCCTTACAGCAATCATGTCGGCCCCTTCGATTTCCCTGCCAACTACGGCGGACAGTTTGTTGATTTGGGTCTGGGCGTTAATGTCAGCATACCAAGCGGCACGTTTGCAGGCAACACCCTCAAATTTGAGTGGCTGCAACCTATCCGCACCGACTACAACGGCTACCAGTTAGAAAGGGATGGGGCGCTGGCTGCGACTTGGAGTTATGGGTTTTAGGTGAATGCCTTATAAAGTTTCCAAACTGCTTCGCCTAAAGTGCCTACTGTTGGTTTCGTTTGCTCACTGCAACCATCATTTTTTAACTTTAAAGGAAAAACTATGCTTCATAAATGTTCGATGTCTATCCTGATATTATTTTTGTCAACTGGTTGTGCTACCAATACCAGTAGGACAAAAACCGCAGAAAATAAACCAATACTGCAAAGCGACCAGCAAAAATCCAGTTATGCCCAAGGCGTTCAGTACATGAACAACCTGCAGCAGAGCAAAATACCGCTAGACCAGGATTTATTTGTGCTGGGCATGAACGATGCGCTACATAAAAACCCGTTAAGCCTTAACGCAGAGCAACTACAACGAGGGCAGGACTGGATATTTGTGCAGCAGTTGTTGTATAACGAAAAAGTGGGCAAAGAAAATGTGCTCAAAGGCAAGAATTTTCTTGATACTAATAAGCTAAAGCCGGATGTACACACTACCTCAAGTGGCTTGCAGTATAAAATACTGACTGACGGGAACGGCGCAAAAAAACCTACCCTTAAAGACACGGTACTTATACGCTACCGCATTACCCGTCTTGAGGGTGAAGAGCTGACATCCACCGAAAAATCCCCTAATCCGCCTGAAGTGCCATTAGCCAACTTGCTTAAAGGCTGGCAAGAAGCCATGCTGTTGATGACGGTCGGTTCTAAATGGCAGATTTACGTCCCTTCCAGCTTGGCTTATGGGGAAGCTGGCGCACCTGAGGGGAAAGTTCAGCAAAACGAAACGCTGATTATTGATGTGGAATTGGTTGGTATTAAACCGCCATCAACTGCCAAGGCAATAACGAAAGAACTTACCGCTGGCCCCAATGGTGACATCAAGCCCAGTTCAAGGTGGTAATGTGGTTCAACTGGTTTAAATCACTCCTTTAGTTTTATAGCGTTTCAAGATCACCGCTGCCAGCGGGAATTGCATGATTTTATTGATTTCGCATGTGATGAGGCTAGATGCCGGCCACCGGCTTTTGTCGCCAAGTTGAAACCACAACCGGGGCTACAGGACTGAATTAACACTCCTCGATTGGGTGGCCGTAGCAACAAGTACCCGGTTGGGTTGGCATAATCCAACCGGTATTTATTGCGGACAAAACAAATAACACCCCAACTCGTTAAACAACTTACAAAAATACCCTAACAAAATTAGGTAGTTGATATGCAAATATTAAAACTTTCATACGAACCTGCCAGAGCAAACAGGCTTAACAATCATCCTGCTAAGAAAGATGACAGTTTGCTTGGCCTGTTCCCAAAGCCCCAATATTTCCAGGTGCATTTCCAGCATCTTCATGAACACAACCAGCAACTCCATGAGGAACTGGCCCAACTCAAGGACACGGTGGCGAAAACCGATGAAAAGCTCGGGCGGTTGCTGGCGCTGTTAAGCGGTAAAAGCGTAATGGGGTAATATTGTAGCGGTTGCACTGGATGAAAGTCTTATGACAAGCCGCTCTTTCGATCAGATCACCCCGATATGCCGTTAAACCTGCCCTCAATCACTCATTGAAGTCGAGGAAGTAAACGACAACCATTACCATGTCTATGCTGTACCCAATACTGAGCCTTAATTTTGTTTAGAGTGCTTAGACACGGCATTTTACGGGCATGGCATCAAGACACATCTGTACATGGACACGTCTAATCATGGCCGCCGCGTAGGTGTTTTGCTAGAATGCAAACGCTATAAGTGCCGTGGCTGTAGCAAGACTTTTTCCCAAGATTGCAGCGACATCAATGATAATCACCGGGCCACCAATCGGCTGGTGGAATACGTTGAGAACAATGCCCTGGACAGGACATTCACCAGTGTTGCCGATGAGATCGGGGTAACGGAAGGCACGGTCAGGAAGATTGTTGGCAGTTATATCGGGAAACTGGAGAAGAAATACCAGTTTGAATCGCCTGAGATACTGGGGATAGATGAAGTCCATCTTAACCGTAGAATGCGGCTGGTGTTCACCAACATTGGCGAAAACACGATTGTAGACCTGATTAGCAGCCGTAAGAAACAGATGGTCATCAATTCTCTCTATCGGTTTAAAGCGTTGAAGAAAATCAAGTATGTCACGATGGATATGTTGCGACCTTACCGCGATGCGGTCAATGCTGTACTTCCCCACGCCGTGATTGTGATCGACAAGTTCCATGTCGTCAAAATGGCGAATGAAGCGGTTGAGAAAGGCCGTAAAGACCTTCGGAGCCAAATTACCAGCGGAAGAAGTCAAACTGCTTAAAAAAGACCGTTTCTTGATGCTCAGGCGACTGCGTGCCCTGGATGCAACCTAAGAGTTCCTGTTGTCAGGCTGGACGGAAAACTACCATGTACTGCACGAACTGTATTACGCCAAAGAACGCTTTTATGACATTTGGGACAGTAACATGACCAGGGCAGAGGCTGAGGCCGCCTATTTGAAATGGAAAGATTCAGCTCCTGTCGGCATTCGTGGTTATTTTTCCGACCTGGATAGGGCAATAGGCAACTGGCACAAAGAGGTATTTAACTACTTCGACCACCGGGTCACCAATGCTTACACCGAATCAGCGAACAACCACATCAAGTCAATTGCGAGGCAAGACCGTGGTTACAGCTTTGAAGTGCTGAGGGCAAAAGTGTTGTTCACCAACGCCAAACATAAAATCAAAAGGAAGTCGTTTAAATCGGGAATCCGTGAAAATATCTTGGGCTATGGCTTGCCAAATAGTGATGAAAGTAACAAATGTACTGAACCATTTAATCAAGAATTTTTGAATTTTGGTGGCATAATTCCACACGGTGATGAAAAACCAGAATATTAGAAATTCCACACGGTTTTACGAATACCCATTTAAACCACTAAGGCACGGAAGGCCAATGCTCACAGGCATTGTTCAAATGGCTCTGGGCAAGGCTCGATAGATTAACTCCACTCGCCAGTAAGTAGCTTTCAGCCGTTCTACAAGCTTAAGATAACTTCGTCCGGCAAACGTTGTTTCAAAAGCAAAATCCTGACGCGCGGCAATACAACCTTCAATCTCATGCAAGAACAAGCGGCTGGCAGCCAGTAAATGGTCTTGGTGCTAAGGGCGACAAACCAGCAGCAATCAAATCGCCGTTAATAAAGCGTCGACAACCAGCT
Source organism: Methyloglobulus sp. (assembly GCF_040079455.1). Taxonomy (GTDB): domain Bacteria; phylum Pseudomonadota; class Gammaproteobacteria; order Methylococcales; family Methylomonadaceae; genus Methyloglobulus. Next base: position 9,438 of record NZ_JBEBKJ010000073.1, read on the forward strand.
ACCATTGGAAAATATTCCAGCGCAAACATGGTTTTTCCTGCGCCGTTTGACGCCTGCGATAATCCAACAGGTTGACATCTGTTCATCTCCTCACTCACTTAAAATCATGCGTTCCACTTCGGCCTTGGCATCGGTTAGAATCTGTGCGGCTTCGGTTTGGAGATGTTGAGTTTGTTCCATGATTTTTTGAATATGAGAAACTAATTCGTCTTGTAGATGACAAAGAAAACATGGCTTATTAATTTTGATCGATATACACTAATCAGGACACATTTTTGAAGTATTCTACAGAGAAAAAGGTGTATCTGATGACAACCAAAATCAGAAAAACTTATACAGAAGAATTTAAATCTGCCGCAGTTAAATTAGTAACTGAAGGCAAGCAATCAGCTCCAGAAACATCAAGAAGCCTGGGCATTGGGGGAAGCACCCTGTACAAATGGATTGACCAACTCAAGCCAATGGGTGAAAAGGACAGTAAAAGCATCAAGGCGGATGACGAGCCAATTCGGCTACGCAGTGAGGTAGTTGAACTGAAAAAGAAGTTGGCATTGGCGGAGGCACATCGTGAAATCCTAAAAAAAGCGGCGGCGTACTTCGCTGCCCAAACGCCGTGAAGTATGCCTGGATTAAAGCGCAGCAAAACCAGCACGCCTTCAATGTCAACGCGATGTGCGAGATGCTGGGCGTGATACGAAGTGGGTATTACGCGTGGAAAAGTAACCCTCCAATCTGCCCGTGACAAAGAGGACATCCGATTGGGCGATCATTTGATGAAGGCCGTAATACCTACGGCAGGAAACGAATCCAAGATGATTTAAAAGATTGGGGCGAAAAAGTCAGCAAGCGTCGTATTGGTAAGTTGACGGATAAATTGGGTTTATGGTGCAAGACGCGCAAAAAATTTAAGGCCACCACGAATTCAAAACACAACGGGAAAATCTCGCCTAACTTGTTGAATAGAAAATTTAAAGTCGACAAGCCCAATACTGTTTGGGTCGGCGACATCACTTATGTTTGGACTCATGAAGGGTGGTTTTATTTGGCGACAGTGATTGATTTGCACTCACGCAAAATCGTTGGTTGGTCGATGGCAGATAATATGAAAACAGGGCTGGTCAATGCCGTATTGAAAATGGCAATCTGGCAACGCCCCCCCTAAAGGCTTGATTTGGCATACCGACCGTGGCAGTCAATATGCGTCGAAATCACACCGTGCCTTGCTTAAAACGCATAAAATCGAGCAAAGCATGAGCCGAAAAGGCGATTGCCGGGAGTGGCTGCCCTTGGGGTATAACGCGGTGGCAGAGAGCTTTTTCCATACGCTCAAAACCGAGCTGGCTTATCACGACCGCTACAAAACAAGAGAGCAAGCGCGGCGTTCTATCTTCGAATATATCGAAGTCTTTTATAACCGTAAACGGCGGCATTCCGCCAATGGCTCAATGTCACCTGCAAATTTTGAAACATATAGAAAAAGTCGCTTAACTTTTTGTCCTGATAACTGTTGACCGATCACACTGCTTTTTGCCTAGTTTTATCCGTATGCTCAGGCGTTTTGACCCACGCATAATAGGCACTTGTACTACCCCCATCACTTTACATAACACGGTAACCGGGTATGCCTTCTGTTGCCCTCGACTAAATCCGTGCTTTATTCGACTCCTTTCGCTTCGATGCCTGCGGCCTTTTTTAATATTTCGCGCTCCATGCGCAGCTGCTCATTTTCCCGTCGCAACCGGGCCAATTCGCCGTGACCCGTCAGGTTCAAGGTTGCTTTCTTTGTTGCAGATGTCGCTGTAGGGGCTCTTTCTGCCCTGACCCAACGCCACATCGCGCTCAAGGATATGCCAAGATTATCCGCCGCTTGTTGGTGAGTATAGCCTTTTTCATCCACTGGCTTTGCCGCATCTTGTTTAAATTCAAGCGTGTGCTTCGGACTTGGCCGTGTCGTTTGTTCTTTCATAGCCACCTCTAATGACTTTATAAATCTGCCTCTATCTGCCTCTAGATGTGTCCCGTTTAATTAAACCATTTCATGATCAATAGGTTGTTTTCTTAAGTTAACAGTTAGGTTTCTTAAAGAAATAGAACCATCCTATTCTGCTATCTCTAGGATAACATGTGAAACGATCCATAATGTTTTGGGTGATTTTTTGCAAGCCTGGGTTTGTAAGATTTTTCACATATGGCTCCCCAAACGCTGCCATGCTACTTTCGAAATCAAGTGCCCAGCTCCATGACATGGTGCCAGAAGCAAATACCCAACCGCCCTGTGGTGTTTTGTAAATAAGTGAATTCTGAATAAAATTATCACCGTTGATATCCACAAAGGGGGATGCAGCCAATACGGTAAACTCAGTATTCGTAGGTAGCAACGTGGGGCTAGGGTAAATGGTATCAATTTCATACCCAACAATGGCGGGTATCCTTTGGCCTTCAATAAGCCCCGATCCTTTATAAACCCAATGAGAGGTGTTTTTAACAATTAAGTCCGTGTACGTGTTTAGATTCCACAAGTGGTTATATGAAATATACTGAGATCCTAAAAGTTCTTGCTCAGGGCGATTTACTGTTGGGCTACGGAACAGGTCAGTCTTCAATGCGGGATCGGCGATGGGGTCTAAGATACTGCTTTTGTAACCAACCATAGTACGATTAGGAGAGCCATCACTAGCCGGTTCTAAGCGAACTTGCCAATAGGCTGCATTAGATCCAAAGAAGGCGAGGTTGACCCCATGACCACGTGCATTTTCAACTGCGTCCCGCATTTCCTTAGACCAGTACTCATCATGACCTGTTGATATAAAAGCACGGTAATTCAATAGTCTATTGCCATTTAAGTGAGTATCGATGTTGGTGCTATAAGCGACATCATAACCTTCCTTTTCAAGCCATTTGACTAACATAAGCTCCCAAAACAAGAAGTCCGAATAACCATTAGTACTTTGTTGATAATCACCGTAGGGTCGGTTAAACGATACTTTAACTGCGGGGCTTTCTCCTAAGACATTTCCATATAGACTCTTTCCATTCACGCCAGTGGGATACTCGTTGTAAGCTTGATAAGTAGTCACAGGTTGTTGATATAAGAAATCCGCAATACGGTTGTCGTCTCTCACAACAAATATTGTACCGCTGTCAAAACCACTGGCATTTTTTAATTTTGCAAGATAAACCCCGCTAGTCCAGCTTGACGGTACTTTCAAGGTGTAGCTTGTAGACCAAGAGCATTCAATAAGCCCCGTTAATTCATTTCGAGGGCATGGGGCCTGGGTTGACCCAGCGATTGGCCCAATAGTGCGCATAAGACGTCCGCCTTTGCCGCCGTACCATCCTACTCGATATACCTCAATGGTGAAATCTTGGGCAGGGCTGACTGAAATCTTAAAGTCAATCCGTCTTCCTTTATTGACGCTTGTAGCTGACGTATAACCTTTAATCTGTCCAATGGCATCAGTAGCAGTATGGGCATCATCATTAATTGATAAGTTCCAGTTTCTTGTGCCTGGGTTTAGATTTTCCACAGTGATAGGATTTGCAATTGCCACTGAGTCCAAGCAGCAGTGTACAAAGGCAAGACTAATTAGATGCTTAAGTATTATATTTGGTGTTTTCATTTTTAAGTTAAGTAAGGTTGATATATGGCGCATCAGTGTTGTTATTGTTATTTAAAGTTGAAAAAAATCGAAGCGTTTAGTTTCTATTGATATTGTGTGTTTCGGGCATTATCGCGGGGAGTCGCTATTTTTGCGAAAGCTTGTTTTGAGGACATCCTGTCCAAACAAGCGGCAAAAACTTAACGCGACCGCCAATGCCTGCGGCTGCCCCAGCCGTCCTGCTACCCTCGTCCCATACCCGACAAGGGGTATGGGACATCGTTGCGCAATGACTCGACGCGATGTCGTAAAGCCGTGCATTTTCACTCCGCTAACGCTACGTTTCCAGGATTTTCAGCGAAGGCATCAAAGTATATAGTCACAGTGAAGATTGAAGCAACGTTTTGTCGGAAAAATTTGCAAGATATGTTCTACAAGGGACTGTAGCTTACCCATCCACCTCAGTAATAACCGGCTTCATACCATTCTTCTGCAGCCTTGACATGATCGTATTTACACTGCCCATTTGGCTGTAGGGGCCGATTTTGACCCGATACCAGATCACACTTTCGACTTTGGCTTTCTGAATTTTGGATTCTATGCCCATCAACGCCAGTTTGGCTTTGAGTTGATCGGCATCTTTGAAGTCTTGCGATGATCCGGCCTGGATCACGTAACTGGCTTTTTTGTTCTTGCCAACGCGTTCTTCACGGGTACGAGTCTTAATCTCATGATCCGACACGACCACTTCTTTTTTTGGCAAAATAGTATAAAAATCAAATTGTGGTGGCTGTGGCTTTTGGTCTTTTTTTACCTCGTCGGCACTGACTTTTTCGGTTATTTCAGTCCGACCAGGTTTTTTTGATGTTGCCGTTTCTTGGCTTTGAGCTACGAGGGCCGGCGCTGCCTTTTGCAATCCTGGGCTTTTTAAATACACCAAAAATACCACAAAGCCGATAATCAATGCCGTAATCAGCATCCATTTAAATAAGCTTACGCCGCTAGTCTTTCGGCTATTACGCCTGCGGTTGTTGGTATCTCGACTGTTTGCGCGGTGTTTATAATCTTTAGCCATTACATTGATTCAGGGGTGTTAATGTTGAGCAATTGCAGACCGTTAGCCAGTACTTGTTTGACGGCACAGATCAAGTTTAGTCTGGCATCACGAACCTTGGCATCATCCACTAGAAACTGATGGGCATTATAATAGGTATGAAAATCATTCGCCAATTCCCGCAGATACAAAATCAACTGGTGCGGCTCATGCGTCAGCGCTGCGCGTTCCAACATTTCTGGATAGCGTTCCAGCGTGCTTAACAGAGCGAGTTCATGTTCTTCAGTCAATTGGGTTAGCGCATTCATGCCTGAAACAATATCGCGTGGCAAACTTTTTTCAACTAACTGCCTTAGTACGCTGCATACCCTAGCATGGGCGTATTGCACATAGTAAACCGGATTTTCGCTGGTCTTGGATGTTGCCAATTGTAAGTCAAAATCCATGTGCTGTTCCGACCGGCGCATCACATAAAAAAACCGTGCCGCATCTTTACCGACTTCATCCCGCAATTGCCGTAAGGTGACAAACTCGCCAGAGCGGGTGGACATTTGCACTTTCTCGTCGCCACGATATAGCGTGGCAAATTGTACCAGCAGCACTTTCAACTTAGCAGAATCTGCGCCCAAAGCTTGAATAGCAGCTTTTACTCTGGGTATATAACCGTGATGATCTGCGCCCCAAATGTCGATGATTTGGTCGAAACCCCGATCCAATTTGTTCATGTGGTAAGCAATATCGGATGCAAAATAGGTGTATTGCCCGTTTTCCCTAATGACTACGCGGTCTTTTTCATCCCCTAAGTTGCTGGATGCAAACCAAGTAGCACCGTCTTTTTTGTACAAATGCCCCGAAGCTTGCAATCTTTTCAGGGCTTTTTCTACCGAACCGTCATCCATTAAGTGCTGCTCTGAAAACCATTCCTGATAATCAACACCGAACTCGTGCAAATCATTTTTAATGTCAGCAAGAATGTTATTCAAGCCGACCTGAAAAACGTCGCGGTAACCTGCTGTTCCCAATAAGGTTTTCGCTCTGGCAATTAGCGCGTCAATATGCGCTTCTTTATCCCCGCCTTGCGATTCATCTTGGGGAATATCTTCCTGCACTAGGTCAAAAGGACGACGGTATTCATTCTTGGCATTTTTATAAATGTCCCGCGCAATATCGCTGACATAATCACCGCGATAGCCATTATCGGGAAACCGCACTGGTTCGCCGCATTCTTCCAAATATCTCAGCCAGATGCTGGTGGCGAGAATATCCATCTGCCGTCCGGCATCGTTGACGTAATATTCCCTATGCACCGTAAAACCAACGGCTTCGAGGAGGTCGGCAATTACCGAGCCATAAGCTGCACCACGACCATGCCCCACATGCAAAGGGCCGGTAGGATTAGCAGAGACAAACTCAACCTGGATTTTTTTGCCTGTGCCGACTTGGCTACGGCCAAAATCCGCACCTTGCTCGTGTATAAGTTTGATAATGTCAGATTGTGCGCTGGAATCCATAAAGAAATTGATAAACCCAGGCCCTGCAATTTCCACTTTTGTTACCGCATTATCTTCGGGCAACGCGGCAATTAGTTTTTCTGCCAACTGGCGAGGATTCATTTTCGCAGGCTTTGCCAGCATCATAGCCAGATTGGTCGCAAAATCCCCGTGTTGCGCGTCGCGGGTGCGTTCTAGGGTAGCATTGACATTAATGTCTTCACCGATAACCCCTTCTTTTTTAAGGGTTACAATGGCTTGCTGGATTATAGCTTCTAACTTTTTTCTCATTACTATTAACGTGCAATTTCTCAAATAATTGTGGCGCATTATCCATGATATTAGCTTGATTAGCTATTCAAACGAAATCTTAAGGAAACTTAAGAGCAAGTTGATGTTGCTCTGATTAGGCAGGATTAATATTAACATAATCAATATATTGTATCTGTTAGTTGGCCATCTTCTGTTTGATAAAGCAAAGAACCGCTGCTTGTCGGTATGTTTAAGCCCATGCCTGCAATGTCTCTTCAATCAAGGTCTACTGATTGTCATTGTGGTTATAAAATATCTTACATCTAAGCTGGGTAATGTTGTTGCTCTTGCTGGAGATAACAAAATTTCTGGAAGCAGGTGAACGCTAAACTCTTTATCGAAAATCCATTGTATTTACCACGTAAGGAGGCATATCAAATCGCGAACGATGCACCTCGCTCCTCTGCGGCATCCTACAAAAACATCTTACCGTGCTGAGTTTAACAGCTGGGTGCGGAAAACCACATGTCCACCGGTGTTGAGGGCGGGATAGCGGGTACAATACCGTTATCTCCGCCCATTCAGAGAACCATTTCAGGATCCCGATTTAAAGATATTGCTTGCAACGAAAGCAATTAAACAAAAAGATCCAAATTGTATGATAGCCATCATGGCGTGAAAAATTAAATGGAAGATAATCATAGCAACCTCTCGCGCCAAATAGGCACATAGTGATTAAGATAGAGCAATGAGAAATAACCCATTGACAACGAATGAACGTGACTTCAGTGCTTACAAAATTAGGCAAGACTGGATAAAGTTATCTCTGCCCTATTGCTCTCCTGACTGCCAAGCTCACCTCCATGGTAGATAAAACCACAACAAAAAGAAGTGAAGTTTTTACTGATTTTTAGTGATTTAATACCTTTTCTTTGTCGCCGCTTAGATTAACTAGCCTGATGTCCTTACGGCAAGCCAACGCGGTAAGTTGGGTTAGATGTAGGTTGTGGGTGAGGAACGAACCCCAACGCTATGTCGAAAATTCTATTTTTGGGCTCACAAGCTCACCCCAATATAACGCGATAAGTGATTGAATTAAATATATTTAAAAAATTCCGATAGCTTGAGCCTAGAACTCTTGTCGCTTCGCTCCGAATCCGCCTTACGGACTTGCTACATTTCATCTAGGCTGCCTCGCTATTTATTCTTTGGTATTGGCGGGGCGTGAATTTTTCCGGGAAAGCCTGCATAATCTTTGTCTTTGGTATCGTAAACCGGTGTTTCTCCATCTTCCCCAGGTGTTCCTAATTTATAAACAATGTAAAATTTTCCCGTTATAATCGGTGCGCCTGTTTCCGTAGTCAATTCCGCTAACCTCCTGTTTTTTTCAGTTTCTTCCGTATACACATAAACTCCAAACATTACGTCCTCACCATTAACATCTTCTCTTTGGCAAGAAAAAAGAAACTCAGTTTCACTATAACCATTATCTTCAATACTGCCGCAATGAGCGGCATCTGCGAGAGTTTGCGCAAGATTTTTTGCGGATTCATAGCCCACAGGTTTCGAGTCGAATGAAACATCTGGCGAGGTACAAGCAGCTATTAACAGCACAACAGATAGCTGTAACCATTTTTTACACTTCATCAAGGCTACTTGCTAATTTTGTCCAAATAACCAATTGTCCCACCTCTATTTATTATTTCTGATAGTCTAGAGCCTTCTGAATATCTGGCGAAATGCGAATTTCTCCGGGAAAGCCCGTAAACCACTTCGACAGGTCAATATTTTCCACCTCTTCCTTCGGCAGGCCGACTTGTTCGGGTATCATAGCGCCTTTGGCTGGATCCCAGACAGTTCCTCCCGTGGCTAATGCTTGCTGCCGATGTAAATGCATATCAAAAACGACGTAATATTTACCAGCTTTATATGCCCAAAAATTTTTGGTAAATTCCGCAACCTCGCCATTTTTAAGCGCCTTCTCGGTATATAGATAAATTCCAACCTCATTGAGTGCGCGTTCTATAGCGTAAGCTTCCTCATCATTCGGGACGTCGGGCTTATATTTACTTTTTTCTCTAAAACAATAATAAATACCCCCCCCCTTCACTGTAAGGTTCTTTACAATTGGCTGAAGAGGCGATGGTTGCCACCAGCCGGTAGGCTTTCCAAGTGGTATTGGCTTCCGTATCCAGTGGCACAGCCATCAGCGGCGACCCAATTACATACCAAAAGTGGTTGTAGGCACAAAATGTAAGATATAAATAAGCCAAGACGGCCAAAACAATCGCCTTATAGCCAATCGGGATGCGCTTTATTAACTGGAAGATATTCAACATAAATGCAAATTAGGTATTATTGAAAGTCGGCCGCCAAATAAGTATTAAGGCTTATTTGACGACCGATATATGCACTTAACCTAATCAGTCAATAATTCTTCTGTCATCGCCAGGATTACAAAAAGAATTTACGGTTTGGGCGTAACTTACATCAGGACGAGCCTCGTCCAGATGCCACTCACCCGGCCTCCACCAAGCAAGTTGTTGGTGACAGATGTGCTGGTCTTTTAATCCGCCCAGATTGTAAGGTATTCCTCTTCTCTTTTTGTTTAATACACCATTTACATAGTAGTAATAATTAGCATTGAACCAATATCTGGCGTATAACTCATTCCAACCCGCCACCCCGGGCAAATAGCCGCCGCCCTGTGCCCTTGCCCATGCTGTTGGCTGCACATATAAAGAGACCTTTGCACAAACAGCAGAAACTCCGGCTGACTGGTCAAAAGCCGATTTTTTTGAATTGGCATTCACCTTAATGGGCGGTATTCGGCTGAAATA
>NZ_JBEBKJ010000074.1:0-18580 GCF_040079455.1 Methyloglobulus sp.
GAATGAGGGTAATAAAATCAAGCAATTATATCCCTCACCCTAGCCCTCTCCCAGAGGGAGAGGGGATTATTAGAGGTTCCCTTAAGTTAAATTCCCTCAGATGGGAGTAGAAAGCGCATACCAGTCTATTTTTTACTATAAATAGCCGTTAAATATTTTTACGGTAGGGGATTACATTATGATATTCAAAACACTAAAAGCAATAACCTTGGCTTTTACCTTGCTTGCAGGTGTCGTTGCATCCTTAACAACAGAAGCCGCAACAGTATCGGGAACGCTGGGTACGTCTATAGTCGCGGCGGATTCCTATGCTTTTACTTGTCCGACAGTTACAGCAAAAGTCCAAATCAACGTGATGGATCTAAACACCATTCGTAATTCTTTGGCAACTGTTTATGCAACAATTGGTAAAGACGGCAGTCCGACCTCGACAGTCGCTGACACCGAGAGTACACCCACCGGATCGGCTCCTGCAACTAACACTGATGGTCAAGGCATTTATTCATTAGTAGTCAATAAATCAACTACTGGCACGGAAGATTATACAGTCCAATTGCTGTGCCTAAATAGTCTTGGCAAACCTCTTACTCTTGCTAATCCACAAATAAAAACAAACCAATGAATTTGGTTGGCTTAATGCGAGAGCTTTCTAAGGATTAGGTAATGTTTCCAAGTGATTAGCATTTTTTCGTTTGATATTGTTGTAGTGGGGTCTCAAATGTTGAATATGGGGCTTTGGACACTAATGTTAATAATATTACTTAATTTTGTCAGGATTTTTTTGGTCATCAAATTTTTACTCAAAGTGGAAATCATCTAACGTAGACTTTAAAAACAAGGGATATTAATAGAACAATTGATATCTTAGAATTTAAGGTTCAAGTCTTATTCACTTTATTGATTTTACCCAGTCTAAAGCAATCCTCGATTTACCACTTTGAAAGAATAACTTGCTAATTTTCTTTAATTATCAATAAAATAATTAAACGCTTAAATCAAGTTCTCTTGAGGTCGTCTTGATACCAAAAAAAATAACTAAATGGATCAATACCGTTTTTTTATGGACAATTTGTTGCTGTATTTGCCCAGTTAACGGGCTGGCAAAAGACACTGAGGGCTTAGGAAAATTAAGCATCGAAGAACTGATGGACAGCAAAGTGGTCACCGCAACCCGCAGCGAACAACAGTTGACCGATACTGCGGCGGCGGCTTATGTGATCTCGCAGGACGATATTCGCCGTTCCGGGGCGACCACCATCCCCGAGGCGTTGCGTATGGTGCCGGGCTTGCATGTTGCCCAGATCAGTTCTACAAAGTGGGCGATTTCCGCCCGTGGCTTCAACGGCCTGATCGCGGATAAATTATTGGTGTTGATGGATGGCCGGTCGTTGTATTCGCCGATTCATAAAGGCGTGTTTTGGGAGATTCAAGACCGGGTTCTGGATGATATCGAGCGCATTGAAATTATCCGCGGCCCCGGTGCCAGCGTGTGGGGTGCGAATGCGAGCAATGGCGTAATCAACATTATCACCAAGCATTCCGCTGACACGAAAGAGGGCAGTGTGACGCTGTTTGGCGGCGATAAATATGGCGCTGGGCTTAGAAAGGGTTGGCAATTTACCGATCAGGGCTATGCGCGCGTTTACGGCAAGTTCCTGCGCGATGAAAGCTTTGCCAACAAGTTCGGCAACGATGCCAACGAAGAATGGACTTCAGGACGTGGGGGCTTTCGCGTGGATTGGGCGAATGCCGACGGCAAGCACGCCTTGATGGCGCAAGGTGATGTCTATTACGGTATCTATGATGAAAATAATGCTAAAAGAATAAAGGAAGACAAAGACGATACTACCGGTCAAGATTATCAAGCCCTTATCAATGGTTTTGAGTCAAACCGCGTCGCAAAAAAAGGCGGTAATATTCTGGCGCGTTGGAACTACAATCAATCCTTGGCATCACGCATGTCGGCGCAATTTTTTTATGATACTTTTCAAGAAAATCAGGCTCAAAACCGGTCTGTCGAGAGTGAAACATTCGATTGGGATTTTCAGCACGTTCTTGCCTTAAATGAAGCGCATGAATTGACCTGGGGCTTAAATTACCGCCTAAGTTTAGTGCAGCTGAAACCGTTTCAAGGTGATGAGAATACAGTAACTAGATCTGAATATTTCCCAAAAACGTTTCAAAACAATCGCTTCAGTGCTTTATTTCAGGATAAATGGCGCTGGAACGAGGATTTGGAAATCACTTTCGGCAGCAAATTCGAACACCACAATAATAACAACTTTGAAATTGAACCTTCTATCCGACTCCTTTGGAAAGCAGCTAATCAGCTGATAGTGCCGCTATTTTTGCGAAAGATTTTTCCGGGCTCCTGCTCGAAAAATCAGCAAAAACTACGCGGCAGCCAATGCCTGCGGCTGCCCCAGCCGTCCTGCTACACGCGTTTTATGCCCAACAAGGGGCATAAAACTGGTTGCGCAATGACTCGACGCGATGTCGGAATGCTTTGCAATTCCACTCCGCAAACCGCGCTGCGTGGAATCGCCCAGCCCTATCGCTTCTGGGGACTAAAAATCTTCACTCCGCTCACGCTACGTTTCCACGATTTTCAGCGATCGAGTATGGGCAGGAGTTTCCCGCGCGGTAAGATTACCTTCAGTGACAGATTTAATATCGTTACCTGTTAGGGTAGATCCATCAACCGATAAATCTGTCCAGGTGTTCAATTTTAAACAATACGAAAAATTCACATCCGACGAGGTGATCAGTTATGAGTTAGGTTACCGCTATTGGAACTCAGACAGGTTTTCCTTAGATGTCGCGGCATACTATAACCAAAACAATAGCCATCTTTCTCCTAACAATGAATTTGGTGATTGGTTTCCCGAACAACCGATAAAAAAAAGTACGTCCCTGGGATTGGAAGCCGCAGTTGTTTGGCGGCCAGCTGACTGGGTGCGTTTTCAACTCAGCTCAAGCTTTATGGATTTTGATATTAAATCTATACGAAAACTTGAAAATACTACTGTTGATACTATCAGCCAGGATCCGCGGTTTCTGGTGAACTTCAGAAGCTCCTTCGATATCTCCCCTGCATTTGAAATCGACTTTTGGTTACGCTATGCCGATGCTGCTTCGGGTGTCCTCAAAGCTCAAACCATCCCCAGTTACCTTACCTTGGATGCGCGCTTGGCCTGGAAGCCCAATAAAAACCTGGAGCTGGCGTTTATTGCCAATAACCTGAACGATTCGCAGCATCCGGAGTTTTACGATGGAAGTTCTCCAAACCCTTTACAAGTCGAACGGATGTTTTGGCTTCAGGGCAACTTGAAATTTTAAAAACATTTACTGGCTATCGCATTTTTTGTGGAACACATCAATAACGCCTTAAGGTTTCTAGCAGTCTTAATCCTGACTGCTGTTATTTCCTTAACGGCGTTCGCCCAAGAAAACATTGTTAGCGAAGACACCCTCAAAGCCTTATACAGTTACAAATTTACCCTGTTTACCGACTGGCCGGAAGAAAAATTAACAGAGAGCAACGACACCTTAGAGTTCTGTATTATAGGTAAAAATCCCTTTGGACAGCCTGCTTTGGATACCATCCAAGGCCAGCCTGCCAAAGACAAAAGCATCCATGTTGAGGTTTATCACAGCGGGGTATTATCAGAAGAATCATTAAATCATTGCCATGTGGCATTTATCAGCGCTTCCGAAACGCACAGGATGACAACGCTCCTCAATTCGCTACAACAATTCCCTATTTTAACCATCAGTGATATTCCAGGCTTTTCCAGCCGTGGCGGCATGATTACCCTGATTAAATCGGGCGATCATATAAAATTCGAAATCAATCTGGGGGCGATCAAGCAAGCCAAACTAACCATGAGTTCGAAGATAATAGAGCTCGCGACCATGGTTAAAACCTCAAATGAGGAGCGTAATTAATCATGATGACATTGCGCAACCTGCCCATCAAAACCAAGCTGATCGCCATGATGATGTTGTCTGCCAGTATTGGGATTTTTGTTATGGCTGTCGTAATCTCAATTAATGAAGCGGTCACCATGCGTCACGATATCGAGGCTGAATTGGCGACTTTGGCACAGGTAATAGGCTCTCGCAGTACCGGTTCATTGACATTTAACGATCCGCGCACCGCAAACGAAAATTTAAATGCGTTAGCGACGAAAAAAGACATTGTGTATGCGGCAATTTATCAAGAGGATGGCTTGCTATTTGCCGAATATAAAACCACTGCCGGAAATTCATCCCTGCAACAGCAAGACTCTTCAAGGTTGACAAGAATCCTGCACTTTGTCTCTGCCGGAAAATTTGCCGGTACGATTGAGGTTTCCAACGATATTAATTTTGAAAACAAACAGATTGGAACAGTGCAAATCCAATCCGACATGACCACTTTTTTTGTAAAATTACTACGTTACCTGAGTTGGGTGGTTATTACCCTTCTAGGCTGTTTTGCCTTAAGTTTTGCCGTGTCTACCCGTTTGCACAAGCTGATTTCGACACCCATTTTAGATTTACAGGCAGTGACTAGCACACTTGCAAAAGATGACGATTACTCGGTGCGGATTCCAATTTATTCCAGTGATGAACTCGGTAATTTAATCAACAGCTTTAATACTATGCTGGAGCAAATTGAAATACGCGACCAAAAACTAGCCGAATACAGTAAACATCTTGAGATTTTGGTTGATGAGCGTACCGGAGAATTGACCGAGGCTAATAACCGCCGCATACAATGGCTGGAAAATATGGCAAAGTTTTTAAAGCATGAACTGAAAAATGCATCGATAGGCGTGAAAAGCTCCCTAGAGCTTATTGAACGTCGGTCACAACAGCCGAGTATCAATATTTATCTGGAGCGAGCCAAAAAAAGCCTGAATTACATGAATATCTTATTGACGAGTGTCAGTAATGCGAGCAGTTTGGAGGCGATGATTTATAAAGAGCCGTTAAACCCGGTAAATTTGGGGCTGATTGTTAAATCGCAAATTGATGAATATAAATTATCCTATCCGCAGTACCAATTCATTGGCGATATCGACCACCATTTGAATATTATGGGTAATGAAGACCGCCTCAGACAATTACTGGATAATTTGGTTAACAATGCCATTGAACACAGCCACTTACGTACTCCGGTGACTGTCAATCTGTTGAATAACGCTGGCATTGCGGAAATATCGGTAATTAATGAGGGTGTCAAGCTGCCAGACGACAAAGACAAGATATTCGATCTTTTTGTCTCGCTGCGGGATGCTGGGCATTGGAAAAGCGATAATTTGGGTTTAGGGCTTTATTTGGTCAAATTGATTACCGAAGGACATGGCGGCTGGGTACAAGCAAGCGACTTACCAGACAAAGCGGGTGCAATCTTTACAGTAAAAATACCACAATTGGTCAACTAAATTCGACGCCTTAAAAAGAGAAGAATTGATTATTAAGCTGTAATCAAACGGATATCTAACCAGCGATAACCGGCTGAACGTTCGGTTTTGATGCAATCAAAATCGCTGTCAATATCGCGAAACCGGGCGCGGATCGTTTTAATATGCGCAGTGATGGTGTTCGGCTCTACGCAAATATGTGCCGCTTGCATCAATTTATCGCAGGTTTTTACTTCTCCAGGATTATCCACCAGCTCACAAAGCATCCAGAATTGGGTTAAGGTTATATCTATTGGAGTATTTTTCCAGACCGCTTTTAATAATTTCTTATCTAATCTGAGCGGGCCAAACTCTGAATTATCTTGTTGTATCTTTAATTCAGGAAGTTCGCTTTGGGTAATCACTTCTATGCGATGAAATAACGCTTCAATTCTGACCATCAGAAAGTTGATGCTTGCATCCTTAGTGATGTAATCATCGGCGCCTAAGCGCAGTCCTGAAATCCGGTCTATTTCATCATCCCGCGACGTCAAAAAAATAATCGGCAGTTTTGGCGCCAATCGGCGCAAATCCGAACAGAGTTTAAACCCCCCGTCGCGTTCATCCTGAAGGCCTACGTCGAGAAGAGCAATATCGGGCGCGGGGAGTCGCTATTTTTGCGAAAGCTTGTTTTGAGGACATCCTGTCCAAACAAGCGGCAAAAACTTAACGCGACCGCCAATGCCTGCGGCTGCCCCAGCCGTCCTGCTACCCTCGTCCCATACCCGACAAGGGGTATGGGACATCGTTGCGCAATGACTCGACGCGATGTCGTAAAGCTGTGCATTTTCACGCCGCAAACAGCGCTTCGTGAAAACACACAGCACTATCGCTTCTGGGGACTAAAAATCTTCACTCCGCTAACGCTACGTTTCCAGGATTTTCAGCGACAGATAGGATGTTGAGATAAAAATGGCAAGGTATTTTCAATAATGTATTAAAAAACAGGTGAGTTATGGCTTTAATCAATCAATCAAGCTCAACAATAGACGACGCGCTATTGCTCTTGGAGATTAAAACGCCAAGTCTGGCATTACCAAAGCCCTGGGCGAAAAATAAAGGCATAGTATTTTTTTTCGGCTTGTGGCTGTTAACCGGTTCTGAAACCGCAATTGCCCAGGCAGAGACACCGAAATCGTTCGCTACATCAGTAAACAACGAAATTTTAAACATTAATCTGCAAGGAAACCGGCTGAGTATTGAAGCCAAACATATCTCATGGAAAAAATTGATTAAAAGGCTGGAGGAAGTAACACATATCCTCATATATGGTTACCTGCCCATGAAATCGGAGGTTTCGGTGTCAATCCCAGAGAACACTTTAATGGAAACCTTAGGCCAGTTGTTCGGTCCGGGGATGGATTTTGTCTTTCACTACCCAAAAGACGGGTTGCACGGTTTTGAAATGCCGAAGGAAATTTGGGTGCTAGGCAGCTTCCTAGGTCATGGTGTACAAACAATGAAGGTAACTTCTGGCAGTATTCCGAAAAATCAACGCGTTGAGCTAGAGGAATATTCTTTCGATAAAGAAAAAGAAATTGTGGATGCGCTCGTCGAGAAAGCACGAAATGATATCAATCCGGAGTCACGGATTGAAGCTATGACCAGCCTTGTGGCGAATCAAATAGATGATACGGCTATAGAACAAACGCTTGAAGCGGCGCTTAAAGATAAAGAGCCCAGTGTTCGGGGGTACGCAGTGCATGCGCTAGCCAATAAAGAAGGTGAACAGGCCACGGAGCATCTGCGGCGGACGCTCCAGGATATTGATGCCGAAGTGCGAAAAAAAGCGGTCGAGAATGTGGTTCCTGAAGGGCAAGGTATTGCCCTGTTAAAAGAAGCGCTAACAAATCCAGATCAATTAGTTCAGGACATTGCCGCAGAACGGTTAAAACAAATAACCAACAAAGAAGAGCTAAACGATTTACCTGCCCTGTAGTTATAAAACTTCAGGGTGAAAAAGAATCTGCAGACTTGTCGGAAAAGAAATGCTCCGAAAAGCCTGCTGAAGATACCAGGAAGGTATCGCTGTTTTCAATCGTAGCAGGATTGAAAAACATCTGAATCAGGCGGCAAATGTAGTGATTTGAAGCCTGGGCTGATGGGAACAAGGTAGTCCCGCCAGTATTTATTATTTTTACTATTGATGACCGTTAAATTAAATAACGGCAGGAGAATATTATCATGAAAACTCAATACAATTCTATTGCACGCAAGCTTGTTTTACCCTTGATGTTTGGAATGGCTGTTATGGCGGCTTCTGCCGTGGAAGCCGCTGTTCCAGATGCAGCGAACATTATTAACGGTAACGTAGACGTGAATGGTGGTGGTGTCTCAAACGCCGACGACAGGAACAATGTCTGGTTGTGGTGTGACGACGCTGCTCCTTCCAGGGTAAGGATCATCAACGGTTTAGTGGATGTCACCGAAGATAATTTGATCCAAAACGATGATGATGTCAGAAACTGTGACCTGACCGTCGAGGATGCAGCAGGCGTTCCGTCTAGGCGAGAAGTCGATATCTTGAACGGCAGAGTTGACGTTAACGGAGATACTGCAATCAATGGTGCCGATGATTTGAACAATGTCCAGTTGTTCATAGACGCTTCAAATTAAAGAGGTTCACCTTAGGCCAACCCGATGGCGCATTAATTTTTATATGGAAGATTAACACCTTAGTGTAATCTGATAAAATCGATTTGCCGTCGGGCTAGCCGATGCCAACTGAGTGATAAACCTAAGCCCTTGCCTGATAATTTCTAGCAGGGGCTTTTTATCTTGGCTTGTTTTAGTTGTAGGCAAAGATAAGTGATTAACCGTTTGCCCAGATTATATTTTCTAAACCTTGGAGACGAAGATGGGCTAGAGATATCGCGCCGGTAAGGAGAGCGTTCCCATTAACCCTCAGAAGTGCTTGGGACTGGTATCACGGGCTTTCAATATAAATATTTACGCCGCAAGAGAGCTTACATGAATCCAAATAAACCCAATGTCATCATGAGGGAAACTCTAAAAATTCAAAAAGCTCCTTCTCCCTCTGGGAAAAGACCGGGATAAAGGTGATAAAATCAAGCAATTATATCCCTCGCCCTAGCCCTCCCCCAGAGGGAGAGGGGATTATTAGAGGTTTCCATGATAACCGCATCCTTGCTTGTACTCATGGTTTTGGGCAGGTATCTTTTAAAATTGTCCTATAGACGAATGACCGCTATTAGGAAAATTGGATTTTTGGTTCAATACTCGGTGTGGGTCGATTGAACCCTCTCATCATCAAATTTGGTCGCAACATAATTCTTACGACTGCCTATTTATTCTGGAATTTACAATTTATATCCATGTCCTAGTTAATTGCACTACAATGGTGCATTAATTCTATTCCCATTATGATCTGTTTTCCGTGCTGGCGAATGTGAGTTTGTTATTTTTTGATTTGTATCATTATATCAATCAGTTAGCAGAATGTGTGCCGGATAATCAAGCAAGCTAACTATTATTCCAAATATGGTCTGTAAATTGCTTTATTTTTTAGAAGTCATTATTCCATATAAAACTCTGACCCAAAAACCATGTTCAAACGCATACTGGATCACCTCAATACCGCTACCTTGTTATTCAATAGTGACTTAAGCCTTGTTTATGTAAACACGGCAGCAGAAATTTTGCTTGCGGATAGTGCACGCCATTTGGTCGGTGTTGGTGCAACGGAGTTATTCAAATTCTCTGATCCAGCATTGCTAATCAATTTACAGCAATGCCTGACAATGGCTGAACCTTTGGTCGATCATGAGCTAATACTGGATCGTATGGGGCAAAGCTTTACCGTCAATCTGTGTGCCACGCCTTTGCTGGTGGATGACCGAGTTAACGAGATTCTGGTTGAATTGCAACGGATGGATAATCATTTGCGCATTTCTAAGGAAGAGCAACTACTTAGCCAACAAAATACCGCCAGATTACTGGTGAGAGGGCTCGCACATGAGATAAAAAATCCCTTGGGCGGTCTACGCGGCGCAGCTCAATTGTTAAACATGGAGCTGGAAGATCCCGACCTTAAAGAATATACCCAGATCATCATTGCTGAATCTGATCGTCTGCAAGGCTTGATGGATAAATTGCTAGGGCCTAATAAACCGCCTGACTTTACAGTAATTAATGTTCACGAAGTGCTGGAACGGGTCAGACAACTGGTGGATGCCGAAACGTCGGGCAGCGTGAAGATTATTTGCGATTATGACCCCAGTATTCCTGATATTCGTGCAGACCGGAATTTGTTAATACAAGCGGTGTTGAATATCGCTAAAAATGCGGTGCAAGCACTGGATGGCAAGGGTCAAATTATTCTTAAGTCCCGTATTCAGAGAAACCAGGTTATCGGTCGGCAGCACCATAAATTGGCGGTAAAAGTAGACATTATCGATAATGGCTCTGGCATTGACCCTGATCTTAAGGAACGAATTTTTTACCCGATGATTACGGGGCGTGCAGATGGCACGGGCTTGGGCTTATCTATTGCACAGTCATTGATTAATCAACATAACGGCCTGATCGAATGCCACAGCGAACCTGGCAGTACGGTTTTTTCGATTATTTTACCCATATAAGCGCAAGGAGAATTGGCAATGAGCAAGCCTGAAACTGTCTGGATTGTTGATGACGACAAGTCTATCCGTTGGGTGGTCGAAAAAGCACTGCAAAAGGCAGACATCAGCACTCGGAATTTTTCTGCTGCCAGAGACTTACTAGATGCCTTGAATACCGACACGCCAGATGCCTTGATTACCGACATACGAATGCCGGGCATGGATGGTTTGCAGTTGTTGGACAAAATTCAGATTAGCCACCCTGATTTGCCGGTGATTGTTATGACCGCACACTCAGACCTTGAAAGCGCAGTTTCAGCATTTCATGGCGGCGCGTTTGAATACCTGCCCAAACCCTTCGATATTAAGGAGGTCGTTGACCTTGCCCACAGAGCCGTTCAGCATGGACGAAGACATAAGCTGGATGAACAAAAAGAGCCGGCTACGCTTGCTGCAACGCCAGAAATTATCGGTGCAGCACCCGCCATGCAGGAAGTGTTTCGTGCCATCGGTCGATTAGCGCGATCCCACATTACCGTACTTATTAATGGAGAATCCGGCACGGGCAAGGAATTAGTTGCCAAAGCCCTGCATCGGCACAGCCCTAGAGCCAAAAAGCCTTTTATTGCCTTGAATATGGCAGCTATTCCAAAAGACCTAATGGAATCGGAGTTGTTTGGTCACGAGAAAGGTTCTTTTACGGGCGCACAAGCGCGTCGTTCCGGTCGGTTTGAACAAGCTAACGGCGGCACATTATTTCTCGACGAAATCGGCGATATGCCGGCAGAACTGCAAACGCGATTGCTGAGAGTGCTTTCCGACGGGGAATTTTATCCGGTCGGTGGGCATTCAGCAGTAAAAGTCGATGTCCGAATTATTGCCGCAACCCACCAGAATCTTGAAATACTGGTGGAGCAAGGTCGATTTCGGGAAGATTTGTTTCACCGCTTAAACGTCATCCGCATCCATATTCCGGCACTACGGGAACGAAAACAAGACATTCCCTTATTACTGCGTCATTTTTTAGCCCAAGCCGCGCAGGAACTTAACACAGAAGTTAAATTGCTGACATCGGAAGCAGAGGGGTTTTTAAGCACCTTAGAATGGCCTGGAAACGTCAGGCAATTGGAGAACAGTTGCCGTTGGTTGACCGTGATGGCATCTGGGCGGGAAATCCAACTGGACGACCTACCACCTGAATTGCTTAATACAACGTTGGCTACAGAAGGCGCTGTAACCGATTGGGAGACATCACTTAGAAACTGGATTGACCAACAACTCATCAAACGCGCCCAATCCGGCGCGTCCAGCCACAGTGATGTCGCCAAACAAACCATCCCCATCGTGGAAACCATACTAATCAAGGCCGCCCTGGACTTTACCCGGGGACGGCGACACGAAGCCGCGTTGTTACTGGGCTATGGCCGGAATACGTTGACCCGTAAAGTAAAGGAGCTGGGTATTGAGGAGTGAATATTGATTCGCTTATTAGTCCAAAGTTGGCCCCGATGAAGTACAACGAAATCGAAATTAATTGCTACTTCCCTGCTAAGTTCTTAATCTCATCCTTTTGGGCAAGAATACTGTCGATGTCCCTCCATCTCGACCCCCTTTTATCCCCCCGATACTCTTGGGCTTTCCATACAAGCATTACCATACATGTCGAACCATAAACGAGACCACAATCTCAAGGTTTCTTTAAATGTTCGAACGCCATAAACAACGCCGCAATCGAACGTGCCTCGGTGCATTCTCCTGTCGCCAACAAGCTATTAATGTCAGCCAATTTCCACGGCACAACTTCCAATTCTTCTGGTTCGTCGCCTAGTAATTTTTCGGTGTATAAATCCGTGGCGATAATGATTTCTGTCATGTGTTCCAGGTACGATGGTGCAATAGAAAAGGAGCTCAAGTGATAGAGATGCCTTGCGCCGTAACCGACTTCCTCCTTCAATTCCCTGTTGGCGGCATCAAAAAAAGATTCCCCGGCATCGATCTTACCTTTAGGCAAACCCAGTTCATAACGATGCACGCCCGCCGAATATTCCCTAATAAGCAATACCGTATCGTCATCTAGCATAGGCACAACCAACACCGCCCCACCGCCGGTATTGCCTCGTGCCAAGCGTTCGTAATTGCGCTGCTCCCCGTTGCTGAATTCAATCTCCAATGATTCAATACGGAACAAGCGGCTGGTGGCAATCGTGGTTTTTTTAAGGATAATCGGTTTTTCGGGCATTGTGCCTCTATTCAAGCGTAAGGTTTAGCTATACCAGCTATCAATGTTTCCAATAATGAAAGGTGGTCATGTTTGAGCCAAAATGTCATGGGTTTAGCGGTTTCGTCTTCATCGTCCAAATCTTTCCAAAAATAAGTAGTTTTCAGCTCAGGATGCTTAACATAGCCGCGTTTGTTCCAGAACTTATCCAACGGCATATAGTTGGAAGGTCGCCTGGGATGATCGATAGGGCGTTCTACACAGCAAAAAGTAATGTGCTTAAAGCCGCCCAACTCTTCAGCATGGGCTTCCCGTTCCTCAAAGAATCGAACTCCCAAACCCAAGCCACGGTAAGCTTTATTTAGCACGGACTCACTACAATAAAACACTTCATCCAGATTATAGCCATTATCGAGAAACGGCTTTTTTAGCTCGTCCGTTTCATATTTCATCGGAATTGCGGTGGCTGCACCGACAATCCTATCGTCGTTAAAAGCTAGCACAATCACGCTTTCAGGATGGTCAATGTAAGTCTGGAGGTACTTTTTTTCATACTCGAGAGTCCCGTCATACAGATAGGGAAAATCACGAAATACCTCTATCCGTAAACGAGCGAGTTCGGGGATGTACGGTAGCAGGGCAGTACCGCTTTTTCTTTCGATGCGGATATTTTTGGTCATGAGTGTAATCACGGCAGGTAAATGTCGATATTTTATCCGATACCAGGCCGTTTGAGGGCTGATGACATGTAAAAATATCTGATAGGGACGTGGAAACAGGTCCAATTCGGTTTTAGGTGTACTTATTATCCTTTTCTATGAGCAATAATTACCCAGTGCTTCTTTGTGTTGTACCATATCGCCTGTATTTTAATGTGTCCGCTGGATTTCGTAGCTTCTTCTGTCAAAACTTAACGTTATCCCAAGCATCAACAAAAACTGGAGAAATGAATGGTGGTAGGTTCGGAAGATTTTAAAAAAGCCTTACAACTGTGGGCGAGCGGTGTCGCCGTGGTCACTTCGCACTCAGAGAAATTTGGAGTGCGCGGCATGACAGTGACCGCATTTTCCAGTGTTTCCGCCGAGCCGCCGCAAATTTTGGTATGCGTTAACCAATCAGCAGATACTGGGGAAAATATCGACCAAAACCAGCGTTTTGCCGTGAATATTTTGAATGCCAATCAGCAGGAAGTTTCCAATAATTTTTCCGGCGGTAGTAGTCAGGAAGAGCGTTTTGCCAATGCTGCTTGGCATACGGGCAGCACAGGTGTGCCTATCTTGGATGACAGCATTATGTCGATGGAATGTAAGGTTATAGAAAAAGTTCGGGCAGGTACGCACTGGGTTATCATCGGGGAGGTACAGGAAGCGAGTTGCCGCTCGGGAGAACCGTTGTTGTATTTCCGAAGCCATTATCGGCAATTAGCCGATGCCGCAGACTAAAAAATGTCACCAAACTTCATACTTATTTTCCGTGCAGCAAATAATCTACACCGTCAGCCAGCTTAACCGTGAAACCGGTGCTTTGCTCGGCGAGCATTTTCTTTCGATTTTTGTCGAGGGCGAAATTTCCAATCTAAGCATCCCCGCATCTGGACACTGTTATTTTACGTTAAAGGATGCCAACGCGCAGGTTCGTTGTGCGATGTTCCGTGGTCAACGCAGACAGTCATTCAAGCCAGAAAACGGCAAACAGGTCGTCGTCAAGGCGCAGGTTAGCCTGTACGAACCCAGGGGCGATTACCAGCTCATCGTCGAATACCTGGAAGAATCTGGCGATGGCGTATTACGACGGGCATTTGATGCGCTCAAACTCAAATTGTCCGAAGAAGGGTTGTTTTCGGCGATAAACAAAAAAGACTTACCCCTTCTGCCTAAAGCGATTGGTGTTATCACCTCGCCATCGGGAGCCGCCATCCAGGATATTCTGACGGTACTACGCCGACGTTTTGCCGCCGTACCCGTCATCATCTATCCGGTTGCTGTTCAAGGCGAAAATGCCAAGTTCGAGATTGCCAAGGCAATCGCCACGGCTAACACACTAAAACAGTGTGATGTGCTGATTTTGGCACGGGGCGGCGGCTCGTTGGAAGACTTGTGGGCGTTCAATGAGGAAATAGTCGCCAGGGCAATCTATGCCAGCCAGATTCCGGTTATTTCCGGTGTCGGCCATGAAACCGATGTGACCATAGCTGATTTTGTAGCCGACTTACGCGCAGCAACACCGTCAGCGGCGGCAGAACACGCCACGCCAGATCAACAACAATGGTTATATAAATTCAATGAGTTAGAAACACGGCTACAACAACACTTACAGCGTCTACTTAGACAGCAGCTGCAAAAAGTAGACTGGCTAGTCGGACGCTTGCAACAGCAACATCCCCAGCAAAAACTGACCCGCAACCAACAACGCTTGGCTGAACTTGAATTAAATCTAAAAAAAGCGGTGCAGTTAAGATTAACGCACAACCGAAGAATCTCCGAAGCCCAAATCGCCCGATTATGGCAACAAACGCCAATGTCAGCTATCCGACGTAATCAACAGCAGATAGCTTATCTAAGCGAACGTTTAGTATCAGCAACCAACATTTTCCTGAAAAACAACAGCCAACGCTTACTTAATGCCAGCCAAACCTTACACGCAGTAAGCCCATTAGCTACCTTAAACCGAGGTTATGCGCTGGTTACTGAGCAGACTTCCGGCCTGATTGTCAGATCGACCGAGCAGTTGAATGTAGGTGATAAAGTATTAACTCGACTTGCAAAAGGGTATTTTACCAGTCAGGTTAATGCGTTGTTTGAGGAATAAACAAATGTGACAAGATTGACTTGGCAGGCACAGAGTATTGCTTGGCTCTCACGAGCTTTAAGGCTAGAATGCCGACAGACCGTTTCCGGAATTTGACTGGATTATGGCTTTTTAACCGAAAGAGAGATAACCCATGAGCCTAAATTACACCGAAGAAGAATTAAACTTGCTGGCTAACACCCCTCACATCATCGGCGCTGCAATGGCGTTTGCTGGCAGTAGTGGGCTGTTCGGGACTGGAAAGGAAATGTTCACCAATGCCCAAGCCGTTATGGCGGGTATTAAAGATTATCCCAATAACGCGCTAATTCGAGCCATACTACCCGATGCTAAGGGTGATGCGTCTGCAGCCATGGACAAAATGAAAAAGGTGCGTGACTGGGGTGTGGCGCGCATGAAAGCCAAAGGCGTTGATTCTGCTGAGAAATTTCAAGCCGAAGCCGTGGAAGATTGTAAGGCGGTGGCGGCATTGTTGGCTGTCAAGGCAACGCCCGAAGAAGCAACAGAATATAAGCAATGGGCGATGTCAATTGCCGAAAAAGTCGCAATGGCAACCACCGAAGGTAGTTTCTTAGGCTTCGGCGGTGAGCGTTTTAGCGCCAACGAAAAGCAATTATTTGGTGAGATTGAAAAAGCAATGGGGTCGCAAAGCTTGTTGGCTTAGCCGCTCCTTCTTTCATTTAAGCGCAGCCTTGATGAAATGGAATCGAGGTTACACACTTAGCTAAGTCTAAAACAACCCCGTAATCTTCCCGTCATCGTCAATATCAATCCGCTCTGCCGCAGGCGACTTGGGCAATCCCGGCATGGTCATCATGTCGCCAGCAATGGCGACAATAAAGCCCGCGCCATTAGCCAGCCTGACTTCGCTTATTTCAACGGTATGACCTGACGGCGCACCTTTCAGGTTGGGATTGGTGGAAAATGACATTTGGGTTTTGGCGATGCAGACAGGGAATTTGCCGTACAACTCATCCCAAGTTTTAAGCTGAGCCTTAATTTTGGCACTGGCGGTAATGCTGGATGCACCATATAGTTTGGTGGCGATGGCTTCAATTTTGTCCCACAAATTCAGGTTTTCGTCGTAAACGAAGGTACAACCTGGTTCGCGGTGATCGACGATATTCACGATTTCCCTGGCGAGATTTTCAGCACCAGCACCACCCTCAGCCCAATGTTTGGAGACGACGCAATTTGCGCCCAAAGCGGCGCACAAACGCTTAAGCAGATCAATTTCAGCTTCGGTATCGAAAGTAAAATGATTAACGCACACCACACAAGGCAAGCCGTAATGCTGGGTGACATTCTTGTAGTGCCGTTGCAGGTTTTCAAAGCCATTTTCGAGCGCGGCTAGATTTTCCTGGTTTAAATCTTCCTTATCTACACCGCCGTGGAATTTCAACGCCCGTACCGTAGCAACTAACACAACCGCAGAAGGTTTTAAGTCTGCCATTCGGCATTTGATGTCGATAAATTTTTCCGCGCCCAAATCTGCGCCAAATCCTGCTTCGGTTACGGCATAATCAGCCAATTTTAAAGCGGTTTTAGTCGCGGTCACGGTGTTGCAACCGTGGGCGATATTGGCAAAAGGGCCACCATGAATAATGGCGATGTTATTTTCCAGTGTTTGTACCAAATTCGGTTTAATAGCATCTTTCAATAGAGCCGCCATTGCGCCTTGTGCATTCAAGTCGCTGGCGTAAACTGCTGTTTTGCCGTCGGCTTTATAGCCGATGACGATGCGGCCTAAGCGTTCTTTCAGATCGGCACGTCCAGTCGCCAGACACAGTATCGCCATGACTTCGGAAGCGACGACAATATCGAAACCATCTTCTCGCGCATAGCCGTTGCCAGTACCGCCTAAGCCAACAATGATTTTCCGCAAGGCGCGGTCATTCATATCGACCACCCGCTTCCATTGGATACGGCGTGGGTCAATACCCAGTGCGTTGCCTTGCGTGATATGGTTATCAATCAGGGCGGCGAGCAGGTTGTGGGCTACACCTATCGCATGAAAATCACCCGTAAAATGCAGGTTGATGTCTTCCATAGGCACAACCTGGGAATATCCACCACCTGCCGCGCCACCCTTCATACCAAAGCAGGGTCCCAGGGATGGCTCACGCAAACACATAATGGCTTTTTTGCCGATCCGGTTAAGGGCGTCACCCAAACCCACTGTTGTCGTGGTCTTGCCTTCTCCTGCAGGTGTCGGACTGATGGCCGTTACCAGGATTAGTTTGCCGTCTTTTTTGTCCTTTAGGCTATTGACGTATTCGAGTGACAGCTTGGCTTTGTAATGACCAAAAGGATCTAAGTGTTCGGCATCAATGCCGAATTTTTCTTTTACCAACCCGATGATCGGCTGCATTTTTGCCTGTTGGGCGATTTCTATGTCAGACATGGTGTTTCAAGTTAGATTGCTAATGGGTTTCTGAGTACAACTCAACGATCAAAAATATCTTTGTCATCTTTTGCCAAGGACTCAATTCTAGGCTTTTCTGATGAATAATACATTAGGTAAGCCCTCAAAATGGGCATCGCATGTCAACAAATCTGCCTTATAAACCAGTGCAGTTGCATACACTATGGCATCAGCGGTAGCTAATTTATATTTGCGATGTAGTTCAGCGGCTTGTAAGGCAATCTTGGTATCAAGTTCCGCCACGACACATAACTGCGTATAAGCAATAACCCGCTCCGCCTCTGTTTCTCCAACTTCGCGGGTTAACCACTTATCCAACTCTAACTGAACAATGGTCGGTACAACACAACGCACTACGTCAGGAAATTCTTTATCGAAAGCCTGCTTAAGTGGACTATCTATTAACCACTCAATCCAGATCGAAGTATCGACAACTCGCATTTGTGCCTCAGAGGGTTATTAATATCGGTCGTCACGGTCTCTGTAATTACTGGTGTCAGCACCTTTAGCAATCCCCCTAAGCTCATCAAAGCTTGGTACTGGCATAACCAACATGCCAATGCCCTTCGGAATAAACACAAATTGCTGCCCCGCTTGCCAGTGCAGCTCTTCCCGAACCGATTTAGGAATTGAAATCTGAAATTTAGTTGAAAGCGTGGCTGTAGCGGACATTTCATGCTCCTTTCTTATCGATGCCAATAAAGTAAGAATATAGCAGATATTAACGGTAGTGGCTAACGAGAATGACCTTATATTAAGAAATTTTTTATTCAGCAACAGACTATTGTTTTATTCGAAGATTGCCATGTTTTTGGCCGTATTGTTTTTTAATTTCTTTGTAAAGATCATATCCTTGGTTGATTAAGCCTAGTAACTTATCTTTTTTGTAATTTCCATACAAACATTTTGCAACTATTTCTGGATTCAATTCAATATCATTATCTATACAGCCCGATGCAATTCTTGCAATTAAAGCAACATCAATGTTATGGATAAAAGTCATTTTTTTCTCTAACTGCCAGCAATTTTTTTCTATGGTTTCATCCGAATTAGAAGACAAATTAAATAGCTTAGATTTCATAAAAATTGAAATTGCTCT
>NZ_JBEBKJ010000075.1:0-18173 GCF_040079455.1 Methyloglobulus sp.
ACACACAGGTTACGATTAATTGCTTGCATTCACTTGCTCATTGTAAATTGTGGGATAGTAATGAAGCCCATGTAGTAATTTGGGAGAATGGCACGGGATCGGAAGCAGTCGCTTTGCTTCAAGATTGCATCAAGCAAAACCAATGGGAAAGCTGGGTTGAACTGCTAGTTTCTCCGGTCAATCTTGGCTTTACCGGTGGCAATAATCGGGTAATCGAGCGAGCTTTACAAAATGATTCTCCACCTGACTATTTTCTGCTGCTGAACTCCGATACATTGGTTGCTGAGCAGTCGCTGCGTTCATTGATGGAATTTATGGATACACATCCTAGGGCAGGTATTTGCGGCAGTCAGTTACTTTCTGAATCTGGCGAGGTACAGGCCTCGCCTTTCCGCTTTCCGAGCTTTGCTTCTGAGCTGGACAATGGTTTGCGCTTGGGATTAGTGTCTCGATTACTGTCTCGCTGGAGCGTAGTTATGCCGACACCTCAACGACCGTGTGCGGTAGATTGGGTTTCTGGAGCCAGTATGCTTCTACGTAGGCAAATGTTGGAGCAAATTGGCCTGTTAGATGAGGGGTTTTTTACTTATTTTGAAGATGTGGATTTGTGCAAACGCGCACAGCTAAAAGGTTGGCAGGCTTGGTATGTACCGGAGAGTCAGGTCGTTCACTTGGAAGGGGCATCCAGTGGCATCGTTCGCCGTGTTATCAAACGACGCCCAGCCTATTGGTTTCAAGCACGTCGCCGATTCTATCTAAAGCACTACGGCGGGACGCATACTGCAGCTATTGATGCGGCTTTTATCTCCGGTTTTGCTTTGTGGCGGTTACGAAGGATGTTGCAACACAGACTGGATAACGACCCACCTTTTATGCTACTTGACTTTGTGCGTAACAGTGTTTTTTTAAAAGGTTTTCGAATACCCATAGTGCAAGGATCAACCATGCAACAAACTGAAGTTAAAACTGATTCTGCGCGTTTCGATATTATGTACGTCGAAGGCCCAGGCGATGTGGTGGAATCGTTTCGTCGCTGGAACAGCCAGGAAGATGTACTGACAGAAACATCGCGCACCTATAGTGGACAGTTTTTTGATTTTTGTAAAATAAACAATCTGAAAACCTACGTAATTTCTTACCATGATCAAGCCAAACTGGAAATTACCCCGCAGTTTCATGTGGAAAACCTGCCTAAGCTAGTTTTGGGCAGTGGCGTTCTTTACCATTTGTCACAGATTTTATACGGATTGCGATTAGTTGCTATTGCAATACGACTTCGCCCCACGTACTTGGATGTGACATCTGGAGTGACTTACTGGTTTGTACTTTCCCCTGCCAAACTGTTTGGTATTAAAATTATCTCACACCTGCATAATGGTTTTTGGCCCAATGGATATCGCCCAACAGGACTAGGAAAGCGGGTTTTACTGGCTCTGGATGGCTGGTTTTTCCGACGGATAGCAGCGATGGCCTTATGTGTGTCACCAGAGATTCAGCGGCAAATCGAAGCCATAGCTGGCAAATCCCATGCGCCTATTTATCAATTTAGAGGCCAATTTTATCGTAAAGATTTTGAGCATCCGCCTGCCTCCCTTCCCCATAATCAAAGGCCGTTCAATATTGTCTTTGCGGGGCGGGTGGAGCGCGATAAAGGTGTGTTCGATCTGTTAGCTATGGCCGAACAACTTCGTAATGACGGCGTGACTTTTGAAATCTGCGGTGGCGGTTCGGCATTGGAGGAATTGAAGCAAGAATGCACGAATCGCGGACTTGGAGACATTATCAGCATTAGCGGCAATTTACAAAGACCCCAATTATTGGCTGCATATGCAAGGGCGCATATTGTGATTGTTCCTACACGAAGTGACTGTGCCGAAGCGTTTGCAAAAGTTGCAGCAGAGGCTATTTTAATGGGAAGGCCTGCAATCTGTAGTTCTGTGGTCCCTGCAATTGAAGTTTTAAAAAATGCTGTCATCGCAGTAACTGCCGATGATTTGGATGGCTATGTCAACGCTATTAAGCAACTGCTATCCAATTCCAAAGATTATGAATCGCTCTGTCAGAACTGCCCGTCGCTGCGTGAACAATTTTTAGATGGCGCACAAGGGCTCACTTCCGTGTTACAAAAAAATGTTCTTTTTAATCGGAATCCGATGCAAAACAATTCTAGGAGTGCTGACGTATGATGCCATTGAGAATGCAGTTAGGTGAATTTTTTCGTCCAATCCGCCGTTGGGCACCCAGAGGATATGGCTTTATTTATAAAAAATTACTTGGTAACTTTAGCAGTTATCCTGCCGATATTGAACTAAAGCTTTCTCTTGATAAACGGCATCGGGTTTTTTACGATAATTTTTTGCAATCTTACGTATCAGTTGATTTAGGGGATTGGGCTTGTCGTGCGCATTATTTTATGGGGATTTATTACGATAGAACTGTCCCATTGTTGATAGACCTCTTGCTATCTGAGGGCGGAACATTTATTGATGTTGGGGCAAATCGTGGTCTTCACACACTTTATGCATCGAAAAAATTAAATACATCTGGAGTTGTTTTTGCTTTTGAACCCCATCCTGTTACTTTTGATGTACTAAAAGCTCATTTAACCATTAATTCTATCAATAACTGTAGTGCTTTCAACATTGGCATATCAAAGGAAGAAGGATCGCTAAACTTGAATATGTTTGCCGATCAACACAGCGGTACGTGTTCTTTTGTCAATTCGAACAATGTATTTGAATCTGTTTCTGTGCCTGTTAAAAAATTAGATAATGTACTCGATATTAAATCGCTTAAGGGGCCGCTATTTGTTAAAATCGACGTAGAGGGGTTCGAATATCAGGTTCTACAAGGAATGGAAAATTTACTTGATAGACCAGATATTAGCATTGTCTGTGAAATTACAGATCAATGGCTACGTCAAACCGGCGCCTCCGCAGCATCGCTCTTTGAATTGTTAAGGTCGCGTGGATTTTCAGCCTATCTGCCAAAAATAACGCATAAAAATATTTTCAAAGAAAATCTTGAGCTTATTTTATTAAATGACATCCCTAACGAACCGCAATTTGATGTTGTCTTCATGCGGCCTTAAATATTCATTAATATTCTCACTTCCCATTTTCAAAAATAACTGCCTATGCACCAGACCATTTTTATCTTGCCCACTGGATCGTGGTGTTTACTGCGCGTGGAACATTAGAACCAATTGGGCGTTACGAAGCTCCAGTCCGTAAAGTCGGTGCTTATGCTAAACTTAATAGTGGTAGCCGTTCTATACCTTACAATCGACCAATATTAGGAAATATTGTGCATACTGGCTTCTGATTAGTATATGCTTCAACCAGATGGTAGGCAGCTCCTTCTCCCTTCGGGAGAAGGTTGGATGGGGGGATTTAAAAAGCAAAAAGCCTTATTGAAACTCTCACCCTAGCCCTCTCCCAGAGGCATAAGTATCTACACAAGTATCTGACCTTTCTCCCTTGAGGGAGAAAGGTCAGGATGAGGGGAATATAAACAGTTGATTTTATTCTCCTCACCCCAACCCTCTCCCGCAGGGAGGGGGCTTGGTGATTTGGCAACCCATTGTTTTTGTTATATTGAAAAGTTGTGTAGATACTTATGCCCAGAGGAGAGGGGATTAGTCCTTTTTGACTGAAGCAGCTTGCTAAGGTGGTACTTGTTTACCAACCGGCTAGTAGCCTATTTCGGCATTTACTGCCGATAATTTATGCTGCCTTAACTGGAGTCATTCACTCTTTGTTAATGGCAGATTATATGAATTTTTATCTTATATGTATCGCGTAATGGTATCTGAAATAGTGGTAAATTGGGATTATGATAATGCCTGAAAATTTTGGCATTGTTATTATTGGTCGCAATGAAGGCGAAAGATTGCACCTATGTTTTGAATCAATGTCTACTGTTGCTTGCACAAAAATCTATGTCGACTCCGGTTCAACTGATCATAGTCTTGCCATTGCCAATGACTATGCAATTGAAGCTATCGAATTGAACCCAACCTTCCCTTTTTCAGCAGCCAGGGCACGTAATGAAGGCTTTGAACGCTTACTACAGCTAAATCCGAATGTAGTATTTGTGCAATTTATCGATGGTGATTGTACTTTGTTGCCTCGATGGTTGGAGACCGCAACCGATGCGTTATCAAAATCCCCTGAACGCGCTGCCGTTATTGGGCATTTAATCGAACGCAATATCGAAGCGTCGCCTTATAACAAGTTGTGCGCATTAGAATGGCGTTCAAGCCCAGGAGATTTAACTAACTATGGCGCATTGGGTGGAATTTCCATGATGCGTACTGATATATTCAGCAAACTGGGTGGTTTTAACCCCGATGTCATTGCTGGCGAAGATTCCGAATTGGGGGTTAGAATGGGGCTTGCCGGCTATAAGATAACCAAGTTGGATCAACCTATGGCAACCCACGATGCCAATATTATCCAATTTGGCCAATGGTGGAAACGAGCCGTCCGGGCAGGTCATGCGATTGGACAACGCTCCTTTCTAAATGGCAAAACTGCTCAAAAAGATTGTGTAAGGGAGCGGAATAGCACCTTGTTTTGGGGAGCAGCACTACCAACACTAATATTGTTAGGCTGGATACCGACACAAGGTTATAGTTTCATTTTGCTTAGTGCTTATTTTTTGTTAGCTTATCGTGTTATTAAATTCCGCTCACTACAAGGTGACAATTTTAGTGATGCCTGGCTTTATGCAAAATATTTATTGTTAAGTAAGTTTGCCAATGCAATTGGGTTGGTAAAGTTTTATCTGAATAAGCTCTCTGAACGCTACGAGATTATCGAATACAAATAATACTTTACTGGAAAATTGCCCAGATCGTATTCGTATTAAAAACAAAGAAATAAAACGCCTTTATGGACAAGTTTAATTATGAGTGAAAAACGCTGGAAGGTAGGTTTGCTGGGTGCTGGCTATATTATTGAAGCCCATGCAAAATCCCTCAATTACCAAAATAATGTCGAAATTGCCGCAGTTTGTGACCAATCAAAAGACCGTGCCGAAAAAGCCGCCGCAACTTTTGGGATATCCGCTGTATTCACTTCGCTTGATGCCATGCTGAAGTCAGATATTGAAGTCGTGCATGTCCTACTTCCGCCTGATCTGCATTTTGACACTGCTCGGCAAATTATTGAAAGTGGTCGGCATGTTTTTTTAGAAAAACCAATGGGTCTAAACGCCGCTGAATGCCAGTCACTAACTGACTTGGCAACAACGCGTGGCGTTAAATTGGGCGTTAACCATAATTTCCTTTTCCTTCCTTCGTATCAGAAATTACGCCAGGATGTCAGGGATGGTACGATAGGCAAGCTGGATCACATCACCATTAATTGGATGTTTCCATTGCCGCAAATTCAATTTGGGCCTTTCAATATCTGGATGTTGCAAAAACCCGCTAATCTTTTCTTTGAACTTGGCCCCCATCTGGTCGCATTTTTAGAGGACTTGCTAGGACAACCGGATCGCATCCAGGTAGATGTATCCTTACCCATCGATTTACCTGGGGACAATCGAATCTACCGCCGTTGGCATGTGCATGGCTCTAAGGGTGATGTGATATTTAACCTTAATTTGTCGGTGATTCCTGGCTATACCGACCGAAGCATCAGTGTAAGAGGCCATGCCGCCACTGCCACTTGCTTATTTGACCGTGATATTTATTACCGGGATGAACCCAGCGGTGCTGGGATATTGTTTGATAATTTCCTTACCGCGAAGAATATCGCTTGGCAAGTCGGCGTTAATAGCCTTAGTAATCTAACTAGGGCTACTAAAGCCACATTGCAAAAAGCACCCGCCGCTAATCCTTTCGGGGAGAGCATCGAAAACAGCGTCAAGTGTTTTTATGACACATTGACGGGGCAATCTGATGCCAGAATGGATGGACAATTTGGTGTCAACGTTATTTCAACCTGCGAACAAATTACCAAAAAAGCCAGTTTTGAAAAAATTACCCAAAAGGGTGTTTGGAATGTGCTGCCTCCGTTGCGACCACCTACCGTACTGGTTTTGGGCGGAACGGGGTTTATTGGGCAATATTTAGTAAAAGCACTCATAAAGAGGGGGTTGGGGGTACGCGTGGTAACCAGAGGGATGGGGGCTGGTCAAATAGCATTGGCCGATTTACCTGTCGAGCTAGTTCAGGGAGAACTTGCTAACCCAGATTTCATGGATAAAGCATTACAAGGTATTGAAGTCGTTTATCATCTGGCGAAAACTGACGGCAAAAAATGGGATGATTATTACAAAAATGATGTCTTGGTTACGCAAAATATTGCCAACCGAGCATTGGCTAAGGGTGTAAAACGTTTTATTTACACAGGTACGATAGACTCCTATTATTCTGCAGGCCCCAACGATGTTATCACCTCTGATACCCCGCTCGATCCCAATATTGCCACCCGAAATCACTATGCTCGCTCCAAAGCGGCTTGTGAAGACTTACTGATGAAACTACATAAGGAAAACAACTTACCCCTTGTTATTTTCCGTCCGGGTATCGTTATCGGAAAAGGATGCCCCCCAGCTCACTGGGGAGTCGGGATGTTCCAATCGGACACACGGATGCAATTCTGGGGTGATGGTAGCACTAAACTGCCTTTGGTCTTGGTTGAAGATGTCGCTGAAGCCCTTGCCCTAGGTATAGACAAAAAAGGCATTGAAGGTCAAGCGTTCCTTCTTACCGATGCACCCTTATTGACTGGCAAAGAATATGTCGAAATTGTTTCCCAAGAGACTGGCACCAAAATCCGCTCTGTTCCGACTCCGACCTGGAAATTTTTCGTCATAGATGCCCTGAAAGAAACTGCAAAACATTTGATCAGACACCCTAATAGAAAAACCCTTAGTTTCAGGGATTGGGATTCCAGAAGCCACCGCGCGCGTTATGATAGCTCAAAGACTGTAAAAGTATTAGGCTGGCAACCGGCAGCCACGCGAGAATCCTTAATTAGGCGAGGTATTACTGAAACCATTAGAGAATTTTATCGCTAGTAGTGCTGGTTAAGTGTCTATGTCTATTCCGTAATAATTTTCATTAAGAGTTACATGTATCCTCAAATGTAACTATCTTCGAAAACCTTATTAACTTTTGGAAAAACAATCATGTCGAATATTGATTGGCGGCCACAGATTGGCGACCCAACTTTTGCCGGATGGTTTACGGTATTTTCTTATTTTTTAGCAGCTTTTCTTGCATTCCGAGTCTATCAACACGCCCAAAAATTAATCCGCAGCCCCCATAACAAACAGTGCTTATTCTGGCTATGGATAGCTTTGTTCAGTTTTCTGATGGGAATTAATAAACAATTGGATTTACAATCCCTACTGACTGCTGTCGGCAAGTTTTTTGCGCATCAACAAGGCTGGTACAATGATCGTAAGATGGTTCAAGGCTTTTTTATAATAATGATTTTTGTGTTCGGTATTTATTTAATCAGTTGGGGTTTACGATTTTTTAATCAAATTCTCCGCCGCAATTGGCTGGCATTTGCTGGCATGATTTTTTTGGTCTTTTTTATCCTAATCAGGGCGACCTCGTTCCATCACATGGATAAACTCATTGGTACTGACTTTTTTGGGCTAAAATTAAACTGGTTGATGGAGTTAACGGGCATTTACTGTATTACCCTCAACGCACTATGGATTCTAAAACCCAGAAAAGTTACCCTATGAAATTAGCCTATTTTGTTAATCAGTACCCCAAAGTCAGCCACAGTTTTATTCGCAGAGAGATAATGGCGCTGGAAAGCCTTGGCTATGTCGTCGAGCGATATGCCCTACGTACCGATAAAGACGAGTTGGTGGATCCATTAGACCAAAGCGAATTAAAAAAAACACGCTATGTTCTTTCTGAACAACCGTTTAAGATAGTGTTCGCGTTCGTAAGAACCTTTTATGCCTCACCATCCGTTTTGTACAAAAGCTTGAAAGTTGCGATTAGTTTGGGGGTACGTTCAGATCGCGGCGTATTCCGGCATCTTATCTACCTGATCGAAGCCTGTGTTTTGTTGCAATGGGAAAAAACCGCAGGCATAGAACATATACACGCCCATTTTGGTACAAACTCAACTACTGTAGTTATGCTGGCGCATCTACTGGGTGGTTCGCACTACAGTTTTACTGTTCATGGACCAGAAGAATTTGATAAGCCGGAATTCATCCATCTGGCTGAGAAAATACAGCACTGTAAGTTTGTAGTTGCGATAAGTTCGTATGGTCGTAGTCAGCTATTTCGGTGGATTCCGGCATCAGAATGGCATAAAGTCAAAATCGTGCATTGCGGACTTGATGCGGCTTTCCTTGCCCAAAAAGCCTCAAAAATACCTAAAACTTCACGGCAACTCCTATGCATTGGCCGTTTGTGTGAACAAAAAGGCCAACTACTGTTATTGGAAGCGTTGAAACAACTACATGACGAAGGCATTAGCTGTAAATTGATATTAGCGGGTGATGGCTCTATGCGTGGAGACATTGAGCGTCGAATTGCAGAATATCAATTGAAAAACGAAGTTGAAATTACGGGCTGGGTCAGCAGCGAACAAGTTAAATCCCTATTACTTGAGTCCAGGGGCATGGTTCTACCCAGCTTTGCAGAGGGACTACCTGTAGTCATTATGGAAGCGATGGCGCTACGTCGCCCAGTTATTTCAACTTATGTTGCCGGTATACCAGAATTAATCCAACACGGTAAAAATGGCTGGCTCGTACCGTCTGGAGATGTCAACAGCTTGAAAATAGCCATGCAGGAATTGCTGAATGCCAGTGCTACTGACCTTGAATTGATGGGTGATTATGGATTTAACGCAGTTATTGCCCAACATGATGCCGATAAGGAAGCTCGTAAGCTGGCAGCGTTGTTCAGCGAGACTGTTGCCTGATGATTTTCGAATGGCTTGTCATTGCAATCGCTGTATTCACTTCAATACCGCTAGTCGTGGTTGGCTCTGAATGCCTGATTGCATTATTCTTCAAAACTCAGTCACCATGCCATTCAGAACTGCTTAAACAGACTGTTTCTTATAAGATTTTAATCCCAGCACACAATGAAACCGATATTATTGGCAAAACACTTGCAAAGTTAATTGCTGAGTTACCCGATTCCAACCCTGGAACTATTATTCTGGTTGCCGATAACTGCACGGACAACACGGCAAGCATCGCCCGAAGCTTGGGAGTCACCGTTCTGGAGCGACAAGATACAACCCATCGAGGTAAGGGCTTTGCTTTGGATTTTGGTATCCAGTATTTAAGGACGAATAGTCATCCAGATGTATTGATTATCATGGATGCCGATTGCGAAACCACTAAAGCCGCACTTACCACCCTCATCAATTTGGTAACAATTTCAAAATTACCCGCACAGATGACTTACTTGATGCGAGTTATTGAAAACGCGTCTATCAAACAGAAAATTTCCGGATTTGCTTGGTTGCTAAAAAATAAAATTCGTCTTTCCGCCATGAATAAAATGGGCTTGCCGGTGACATTAACCGGAACAGGCATGGCTTTTCCTTGGCAAATACTCGAAATTGTTAAAGTGGGTCATGGCAATATTGTTGAAGACATGCAACTGGGCATTGATTGCGCCATGCAGGGTTTTCCGCCCATTTTTTGTCCTGATGCCGTAGTTTATAGTGACTTCCCAGAACAGCCGACCGCCGAGCTTAGCCAGCGCACACGTTGGGAACATGGACATTTACAAACTATTTTGCAGCAACTACCCGTCCTTGTTAAAGCATCCTACCAGCGAAAAGACTGGCGTTTGTTGGCTTTGGCATTGGATATTGGCGTCCCGCCATTGTCTTTATTGGTAATGATCGCCTTGAGCAGCCTAATAATCCTATCAATTTATTCGTTGCTAACTGAAGGTTCAACAGCTTTTTTTATATTACTCCTGAGCTTTTCCTACTTTGCTGCTATGCTTGCCAGCGTATGGTGGCGTTACGGCCAGGATTACTTATCAGCAAAAGAATTATCAGGTATCCCTCTTTATGTCATCTCTAAGTTGTCAATTTATATTGCCTTTATATTTAAACGCCAAAAAGAATGGGTTAGGACTGACCGGGATGCATAATTTTTCAGAGTTTAACGATTAATTCATGAACATCGACAAAGATTTTTCCAGAAATATCTGGTGTCTGCTTGGGTTACCTTTCGATGCCATCACGCTCGAACAAACAGCTTTTGAGATTTTATCGGCAGCAAATAAACACCAATCTTGTTTTCTATCAACACCTAATCTTAATTTTTTGTGTGCTTCGCAAACTGACAACTCTTTTAGAGCTTCAGTAATCAACAGCGATTTATCGATTGCTGATGGCTTCCCTATTGTATTGATTGCCAAGCTACTAAGCATTCCGATATCGAA
This sequence comes from Methyloglobulus sp., assembly GCF_040079455.1. Classification (GTDB taxonomy): domain Bacteria; phylum Pseudomonadota; class Gammaproteobacteria; order Methylococcales; family Methylomonadaceae; genus Methyloglobulus. The sequence goes on from NZ_JBEBKJ010000075.1 coordinate 10,409, forward strand.
GCGTGTGGCGGGGTCTGACCTAATTGAACATTTGTACAAGCGCGTGACAACAGTACCGTTAAAAATCTTTTTTTTCGGCGGTGAAATGGGAGCTGGTGAACTAGCAAGTCAAAAAATTAATCGAAAACCGGCGGGTTTACTTGCCGTTGGTCATTACACGCCAAGTTTCGGCTCAGTTAATGAAATGAGTACGCCTGAAATTATTAACGCCATTAATCAACATGATGTAGAGTTTTTGATTGTGTCCTTAGGTGCAAAAAAAGGCCAAGCCTGGATTGAAAAAAACAGACATCAGTTAAATGCTCCCGTTATCAGCCATTTAGGTGCCGTCATAAATTTCTTCGCGGGATCTGTGAAACGCGCCCCCGTTTTAGCCCAGCGCTTAAGCATGGAATGGCTTTGGCGGATATACCAAGAACCTGCCCTATGGCGGCGCTACTACAATGATGGTATAAGTTTTTTAGGAATGCTGTCATGCAGCATTTTACCTTACTGGTTTTGGTTAAAATTCATACAATCCGAAGCATCTGATCAAACCGTTGAGATCAACATACTAAATGAACTTAAGGACACCAAACATATTTTGCTTACTGGGTATTGCACTTACCGCACGATTTCGCCCTTAAGAGAAGCATTCAAGAAAGTAGTGGTGGAAAATCGTGATGTAGTTCTCGATTTAAAAAACGTAACAGTAATTGATAGTGCTTTTCTTGGCTTATGTCTGGTATTGTACAAACACCTAACAGCCTCAGGAAATTCGTTAAAACTCATCAATCCCAATAAGGTTGTTAGACGCATTCTCAAATGGCAAAAAGTGAATAATTTATTGTCAACAAATTGATTTATTAGAGGTGTTTTTCAAAAACCAAACTCCTTCTAAAAACCTAAATTGTTCTGACATCAATTGATGTTGAATATAGGGGATTTTTAAAGATTCCACTTAACAACTTATTTGAGTTAGGTATTAACGAGCTGATTTTTTTGATGTTAATCCTTTTTTACTCTTAGCGAACACGTATGGATAAAAAAACTATCTGGCGCATGAATTGGCAGAGTTGGCTCTGGCTTTTTATTGCCTTAACATTAATGACCGTAGCCTTCTGGGGAGGGATTGATGAATTAATCGTGCGCTGGGACAAACAGGAGGAATATAGCCACGGCTACATGTTGCCGTTTATCGCGCTGTATTTTATCTGGCAGAAAAGAAACAACATCATCCAAAGTGAATTTTCCCCTTCCTGGTGGGGATTGGGGCTTATATTCATTGCTCTGATTATTTTCGTAATTGGCGAAGTCAGCGCCCTTTATATTCTGACCCAATATGCGCTCATTGCAGTTTTTCTGGGTTTAGCCCTGACTATTATGGGCTGGCCTTCCGTCAAATTGGTATTGGTTCCTATACTACTGCTGATTTTTGCCATTCCCCTGCCTTATTTTCTCGAAGCCAGTCTCTCGGCCAACTTACAGTTGCTGTCTTCAAAACTGGGGGTATCGTTTATTCGTTGGTGTCAAATACCGGTTTATCTGGAAGGCAATGTAATTGATTTAGGTATCTATAAACTTCAAGTTGTTGAAGCGTGTAGTGGTTTGCGCTATCTATTCCCCTTGTTAAGCTTGGGATTTATTTGTGCCTACTTATTCGACGTGGCTTTTTGGAAACGATTGCTTCTGGTGCTATCAACCATTCCCATCACCATCCTCATGAACAGCTTTCGCATCGGCATGATAGGGGTATTGGTAGATAATTGGGGCATTGAAATGGCTGAAGGTTTTCTACACGATTTTGAAGGCTGGATAGTTTTTATGGCCTGCTTTGGTGTTTTATTCATTGAAATGGCCCTTTTAAGTAGAATTGGCCAAGATAAAAAACCCCTGTTTGAGATTTTTGGCCTAAGTCAGTCCAGCACTATCGACCTTCACGGCAGCACCCTCAAACAAAGACCGCTTTCTTACCCTTTGATCGCTTCAGTAGTCGCCTTGGCTGCCGCGGTCGTCATTGTCTCTTCCATTGAAAAACGTGCGGAGATTATTCCTTCCAGGACTCTGTTCCCCGAGTTTCCTACCCAAATTGGCAACTGGCATGGTGAACAAACCGCTATGGAGGAAACTGTAACAAAATATTTGGGTTTGACGGACTACATCCTAGCTGACTATAAGAACGGGAAAACACAATCAGTGAATTTCTATGCGGCTTACTACGAATCGCAACGTAAAGGCGTTTCACCCCACTCGCCACGGGTCTGTATTCCTGGCGGCGGCTGGCAAATTGCCGAGATAACTCGCACACAAATTGGCGACTTACCCATTAATCGAATAGTAATAAAAAAAGAAGACAATACGCAATTAGTCTATTATTGGTTTCAACAACGAGGCAGACAATTCGCTAATGAATATTTTATGAAATGGTATTTGTTCAAAGATGCCCTGCTTTTAAATAGAACTGATGGCGCACTGGTTCGTATCACAACGGCGGTCGGTTCAAATGAAAATATTGCAGATGCTGATAATCGACTTAAGGCTTTTGCTCAGCAAGTCAGTCCCATTTTGCCTAAGTTTATTCCTAATTAAATAAAGAGTTATGAAAAAATTAATGTTTGTTTTCTTATTGGTGATTGTTCAAGGTTGCAGTAAATCCGAAGACAAGATCAAAAACTACTTAGCCAGTGGCAAATCACTTTATCAGCAAGGCATATACGACAAGGCCAAAATCGAATTTAAAAATGTCATCCAACTAGATGCCAAACAATCCGATGCCTACTATCATTTGGCACTTATTGATGAAAAAAACCAAAATTGGCAAGGAATGTTTGCCAATCTAACTCAAGTCACTCGACTTGATCCAAAAAACAATGATGCTTTTTTAAAACTGGGGCGTTTAACTTTATTATCGGGTCGGGCAGAAGATACGTTAAAACATGCCGATGCGGTGTTAAAAAATGCCCCCGACAATCCTGATGGCCTAGCCCTGAAAGGTGCTGTGTTCGTCAAACAAGGTAACCTCGATGGTGCCATGACCCTGGCTGATCAGATTTTAAAAAAATATCCAGACCATACTGACGCAATTAGCTTAAAAACCGTGATTTATTTGTCAAAAAAAGACATGTCAGCCGCGCTGGAAACCGTCGAAAAAGCACTCCAGACAAAACCTACGGAACTGTCGTTGGAACTTTTAAAACTGCAAGTTCATAGCCAAAGCAAAAACCTCGCCGCCGTAGAACAAGATTATCTTAATTTGATTAAGCAGTTCCCAGACAAACTGGAATACACGTATGCATTAGTCAAGCATTATGCCGATAACGGCCAAGAAGACAAAGCCTTAACCACCTTACAAGAGGTCATAGATAGTCATCCTGATAAAATGCAACCTAAGCTGGTTCTGATCGATTTTCAAATGCAAAAAACACCTGAAATCGCTGAAAAAAGCTTGACGACTTATCTTGCCCAGTATCCAGGGGAATCCGATCTACATTTCCGTTTAGCGGCACTCTATATCAAACAAAACAAACTCACCGAAGCAAAACAAGCGTTAAATAAAATCGTTGAGCTAAAGCCCACCGCAAAAGAAGGTCTGAGTGCCAAAATAATGTTGGCAAAATTGGCGCTACAGGAAAACGACTCCTCATCCGCCGACAGCTTCATAAAGGAAGTTTTGACAACGGATGGACGAAATCTGGAGGCGCTATTATTAAAAGCAAGACTTGATTTGCAGAAAGGTTTATATGATGAAGTTATCTCCAATTTGCGCACTGTACTGAGAGACTATTCCAATTCTGACGAAGGAATGGTTCTTATGGGGCAGGCTTATCTCAAAAAGAATTCACCTGAATTGGCTGAAGAAAACTTTCGCAAAGCTCTAGCTGTTAATCCAGCTAATTTTGATGCACTCATGCCAGTAGTATCCAACATGCTGAAAAACAAAGATCTTAGTAGGGCTGATGAGCTCTTGCAAAAAGCCTTAGCGGTAAAACCTGATAATCCCGGTGCATTGCAAGCTTTAGCACAAATTCGCTTAATGCAAAAAGATTGGTCGGGTACTCAAAAAATTGCTGACACCATTGCTTCGAAACCTAAAGGTGCTGGTTTTTCGAAATTTCTAAGTGCGAAAATATCTGAAGACCAAGGGCTTTATAAAGAAGCCATTAGTCAATACAAGGAAGCGTTAGCTATTTCTCCTGAGTTATCAGACGCACTGCGTGGTATGGTTAACAGCTATGCGGCGTTAAAACAAGGTAACGTTATGCTCGCTTACCTGGATGAGTTCATGAAGGCTCACCCTGATGACTCATATTCGTGGCTGTTAAAAGGTCAATTACTGGCTAATGAAAAACACTTTGATGATGCTCTCAAAGTGTTATCAGATGCGGTCGTTAAATGGCCAAAAACTCCTGAGTTTTATGAAGCGATAGCAGCTATCCATGTACAAAAAAAGGAAACTGATAAAGCCATAGCCATCTTAATCAAAGGCTTGGAAGCTATGCCAGAAGAAGTACGCTTGAGTGTCATGTTAGCATCCACCTACGAACAAATGGGTGATTATGCCAAGGCACTTGAAACATATGATGCTTTAATCGCTAAACATCCAACCGTTGATATAGCTACCAATAATTTAGTGTCGCTGCTCCTGGATCACTTCAATACCAAAGAAAATATTGAACGGGCAGTAAGCTTGGCAAAACATTTTGAAAAGTCCGATCAACCTTATTTTGTTGATAGTTATGCTTGGGCGCTTATCAACAGTGGAAAAAATGAAGAAGCTTTGCAGTTACTCAGAAATGTCGTTAAAAAACTGCCGGAAGTCCCCGTCTTCAGATACCACTTGGGCTTGGCTTACCACAAAACAAATAGCAAGGCACTGGCCGTAACTGAATTGGAAGAAGCATTGAAATTGGGAGACAAAACGGGCGGATTTATTGAAAAAGAAGCCGTAGAAAAATTACTGAAGACCATTAAAACGGCTTCTCCTACCTAAGCATTTAGACATTTGTGTTTATTGCCAGGGACTTTCAACTTTTGAGGCTCATCCAGATGATATTGCAACGATAGATCGCTGAGTCCCATCCAAAGATGGGACTCATGTTTTGATCTGTCGTGGCAAGGTAGTGGAAATCACTTAAGGTAACTGCGATTTTCTTCTCACCATCTTTATCGTTTCCCTTCCGACGGTAGCTACGTTTATGTACATCCTTATATTGTTTCTCGGATACTAGGCCACACCTTTCAATATTCAACATTCAAACCAATTAGAGGCAAGACTATGATCCCGGTTATTTTATCTGGTGGTTCTGGAACTAGGCTATGGCCTTTGTCCCGGGGACAATATCCCAAGCAATTTCTGCCTTTGGTATCTGAACAGACCCTATTGCAGGAAACAATGCTCAGGCTTTCTGGGCTGGAGGGATTAAAAAATCCGATTGCCGTATGTAATGAAGACCACCGCTTTATGATGGCAGAACAACTGTGGGAAATCGGTGTAAAGCCTGCTGGGATTATTCTGGAACCGGTCGGTAAAAACACCGCACCTGCTGTGGCAATGGCAGCATTATCCGCAGAATCTGAGGACGATGTATTACTGGTATTACCCGCCGACCATGTCATCACAAACATTGCATCCTTTCACTTAGCGATTGCTCAAGCGGATCTACTGGCTAAACAAGGTTACCTGGTCACCTTCGGTATCGTACCCACCCATCCAGAAACTGGGTATGGCTATATTATGAAGGATTCAGTACAACAAGGCAGTGCGCATAAGGTGTCAGCATTTGTTGAGAAACCCGATTTAGCCACTGCGAAAAATTATCTAAAAAGCGGCGATTATTTATGGAACAGCGGTATGTTTGCATTTACCGCCGGAAACTTCCTAAAAGAATTAGAAAAATTCAACCCTAAGATGTTGGCGGTCTGTAAGCAAGCACTAAGTGCGGCTAAAACCGATCTGGATTTTATACGGCTAGATAAAGCTATTTTTTCCACTTGTCCTGCCGATTCGATTGACTATGCCGTTATGGAAAAAACCGATAAGGCCGTTGTTATTCCTCTAGCTGCGGGTTGGAATGATGTCGGATCTTGGTCTGCATTATGGGATGTGACTGAAAAAGATGCTTTCGGTAATGCTATAAGTGGCGACGTATTAACCGTTGATACCAAAAATTCCTACATCTACTCAGAAAACAAACTGGTTACTGTTATTGGTGTTGAAGATTTGGTTGTCATTGAAACTAAAGATGCTGTCATGATCGCCTCTAAAAACAAAGTACAAGAAGTCAAACAAATCGTGGATCAACTCAAACAGCTAGGCAGGCATGAAGCTCAAGTCCATAGAAAAGCCTACCGACCCTGGGGGCATTTTGATTCGGTTGATAGCGGAGAGCGCCACCAAACTAAGCGGATAGTCGTCAAACCTGGCGCCAAGCTGTCTTTACAGAAGCACCACCACCGCGCTGAACATTGGGTGGTGGTAAAAGGCACAGCCCTAGTTACCCGTGGTGATGAGCAAATCTTGCTCACCGAAAATGAATCGACGTTTATTCCCCTAGGAACGGTGCATCGACTGGAAAATCCCGGCGTTATTCCGTTAGAAATAATTGAAATTCAGTCAGGCAGTTATCTAGGCGAAGATGATATTGTGCGCTTTGGCGATACCTATGGAAGGGTTTGATTTTACATCCAAGAAAATTTAGCCAAAAAAAGGGAGGCAAGCCTCCCTTTTTAGTAAACACCGTTAGCGATTAGGCTTGAACTTTCTTACGGCGTGAAATACCCGTCAATCCCATCAAAGCAGAACCAAATAACCAGATTGCAGCAGGGATTGGCGTAGCAATTTGAGGTTCAATAGTGATAGTGTAACCATGATAACCCAATGCCACATCGTCATCGCCAATACCGTTAGATCCATGGAGTAATAGGTAATTAAAGGTATCTGCACCAAAATTTGCGATCAATTGCCAATGGTTATTTTCAACTTCGGTAAATATGCCGAACATACTGGAGGTGTCGTCGTACATATCTACAGCGCTCAACCAATTTTTATCTTCAAAGCCTGTAGACCAGACATCGACTTTGAAATTCCCAACAAACTCATTACTAAAAACCCACAAATCTTCAACTTTCCCATCTGCTTCTATTATGAATGAAGCAGCAGCAGACAAACCGCCTGTGGGGGTAACGTCAGAAACATGTTGAGCATCAATGACATTATCTTGATCAGAAATAATATCCACCCACGCCAAGGCAGCAGCACTTGCTTGAAACGAAAATGCCGCCATTGCCAAACTTAAAACAACTAATACTTTTTTCATGATATATCTCTCCAAAGATAGATTATAGGTTCTAAAATACTGATTCGTAACTCAGCCATCTTTTATTGGTAAAGATCTGTAGCTTTCCGACCCTACTTCGCAAGAAGTGTAGCCCTGGAACGATGAATGGTTGTTTCACTTCTCACTAAGCTCCTTAACACTTATCTTGTCCTTTTTTGTTTTTTAATTTTAGGGATAGCTTAAAGGTTTATAAATGTATTTCATATATGCACGATTACCTAGTCAAACCAATCCCAATAAGTTGTTATTTGAATCCCCTCATCCTAACCTTCTCCCACTGGAGAAGGGATAATATGTGAACTTATTGGGATTGGTATCACACCAGGGTTTGCATTACAAACCCGCCCCAGTAAAGTGGACCCCAAAATCCGGACAGTAGTTTAAGCTATAGCCTGTTAAGGAAAATAGTGGAACGCAATGAGCGAAAGCAAACGGAAAATATTTACCGG
>NZ_JBEBKJ010000076.1:0-18057 GCF_040079455.1 Methyloglobulus sp.
GCGTAGTGCATCCATCATTTTCCAATGATTAATTTTGATGGATGCACTACGCTTATCCATCCTACTTTATTTTTTTAAATCAATATCTTGTGGTGTGTAGGTTGGGTTAGGCGCACAAAACAAATCAGAGCAATATTTCAACCGTGTTAACCGTGCGCCGTAACCCAACATTGGTGCGACAATTCAACCAACGTCGGGTACGGCTCGTCCAACCGTCAGGGTTGCGTAACCTACGGCAATTTGCGAGCCTAACCTACAGAACTAATTTATCTTATTTTCCGCAAGCGTTCGAATTCGCTCCCGCATAGATTCGGCGGTATGTCCTCCAAGGGAAACATCTAGTTCCATGCCAAGAACGAGAAGCGATTTCGCTTGTTCTGTAGGCAACTCCATTAGATTAGAAAGCACTATAGCGCATCTGCCAATTGCACGAACGAGCGAACACATAACAACGATCACGCCTTCGGGTTGTAAATGTCCGCCCAAAACAGGTATCTGTTTAGTGTTATATCCACCAGGCAAAGCCGAAGGAGTGGGATGTACTGCTTGCTCACATAGGTAGCTATACTCATCAGACTTTATAGGAGGATCTATTTTTTTAGCCTCAATAGCGATCCTGACTTTAAGAGGAGTAAATTTCTGCCGGCGCTCTCGGTCATCCAATTGTTGCCATTCTTCCCTTTTTTGTGGCTCAAGAGCGAATAACGCCAGCAAATTAACCAATTCCCCAATAGATCGGATAAGTGCTAATGCTTCATCATATCTGCCAGTTCGTGCTAACCGTAACGCTCCTGATGCTTGGCTATATACTCTGGCAGCTAATTTTTCCAAATCATGAGATGGATTTTCACAGCCCCAATAGCAACATGCCGCCTGCTCGATGATTTCTAAGGTTAATCCTAAAAGATCAAGTGCTTTCGGGAATCGTTTGCCATGCGCCTCCTTAATCCATATATCGGTATCACTCTCGCACTTACTTTCAGCCGCTAAAACAGCCTTAAGGTAGCTCGAACCTGAACTCACTTGAATTTTAGTCATGTACGTATCACTCCGCCATTTTCCTTCTGGTTACAACTAAAAACTCCCGACACACTAAAAAAGACGTTGTTTTAATTATAAGGCGAACTGTTCATGTTAATGCCAAGTCGCTCAAACAAAACCTTATCCTGATTCGCCAACGGGTTATCAGTCGTCAGCAATTTCTCACCATAAAATATCGAATTCGCACCCGCAAGGAAGCACAAGGCTTGCATCTCATCACTCATATTGTTACGCCCAGCAGACAAACGAACACGGGACTTCGGCATCATGATCCGTGCCACCGCGAGTGTTCGGATAAACATGAATGGATCGAGCTGTTCCGTACCCATAAGCGGCGTGCCTTCCACCTGAACCAGCATGTTGACTGGTACGCTTTCAGGATGCTTAAGCATATTGGCAAGTTCGATCAGCAGGTTAGCGCGGTCTTTGTCGCTTTCACCCATACCGACTATGCCACCGCAGCACACATTGATACCTGCATCCCTGACTCGTGCCAGCGTGTCCAAGCGGTCTTGGTAAGTGCGGGTGGTAATCACTTCGGCATAATAGTCTTCGGAGGTATCCAGGTTGTGGTTGTAGTAATCCAACCCGCCTTCTTTTAGTTTGGCGGTTTGTTCATCAGTTAACATACCCAAAGTTACGCAGGTTTCCATGCCTAGTGCCTTAACGCCTTGCACCATTTCGACGACCTTTTCGACATCCTTATCTTTCGGTTCACGCCAGGCTGCGCCCATGCAAAAGCGCGATGCACCCTGGGTTTTGGCTTGTTGTGCGGCTGCAAGCACGTCTTCAACGCACATTAACTTTTCGGCTTTCAAGCCAGTATCAAAACGCGCACTTTGCGGACAATAGCCGCAATCTTCCGAACACGCGCCAGTTTTGATGCTCAACAAGCTGCTGACCTGGACTTCGTTGGGGTCGAAATACTGGCGATGGACGGTTTGCGCCTGATAAATCAGGTCGCTGAACGGCATAGCGAAAAGTGCCAGCACTTCATCCAGATGCCAGTTATGGCGAATACGTTCAAGGTTTGCAGACATTCGGTTAATCTCCAACTACAATAAGGTTCTGAGGATAAAAAGCGGCGACTTAACTTGTCAACCATACTCAATGAAAAAAGTTAACGACTGGCTAACTATTATACAGGACTACTTGCTCCCGCCCACCTGTATTTTGTGCGGCGACCTTGGACTCGTGACATGTAAATACTTTTCCGGATGCACCGCTAAATAAATTCCTGACTACCGACAAATTTCCGCAGGCTTATATTAGGAGACCCATGCCTTAAGTAGGATAGCTACTGCTGAGGCTGGGAGATGTGTATAAATTAATGTGCAGTTACGGTCGGATGCACAGTTGGTTGAGTCCTTTCAAAGCTATGGTTCTGAAAGCCAATATGCTCTCAGGTACTGTTTGAATGGCGGTGACCGTCTGGCTTTAATTGCCCTGAATGTGGTTTTCACCTCTGTCGCAGAAAGGACACTTCCCATGCCAATCAGGCTTTTAAGGTTGTTTGAAGCTTATGGGTAACCTGGTTTGTTTAAGCGGAATAATAATATTTCAATAGCTATCCTAATCTTTAGTCCTTATAATAACGGGTCGAATAAAAGAAAAATCGGTCGGTTAATTCGACAAGTCTTTTATTCAATCCTTGCGTGTTGATCGGTACTTTCAGAAAATCCAAGCGTTCCCCCTTCTCTGCCTGGTATGGTTAGCAATCAAACACTAATTGATTTATTTATGCTTATGGCATGAGGAAGTAATATGGCAACAGGTACAGTAAAGTGGTTTAACGAAGCGAAAGGTTTTGGTTTTATTTCGCCTAGCGATGGCAGCCCAGATGTATTTGTACATTTTTCTGCGATTGCCAGCCAAGGCGACTTTCGCACTCTCGCTGAAGGCCAAGCGGTCAAATACGAAGTGGAAACTGGCCCAAAAGGACCTCAAGCCAGCAACGTAGTCCCTGCCTAACGCGGATTTTATATAAGCTCAGATTTAGTGGGCTTGAGAACACACACCTCGTTGGCTATGCAATCCAACTCACCCTTGATAATTAGGACATGACACTTGAAACGATTATTTGTAGGCAACCTGCCTAGCGATGCCACGGAAGAAACAGTAACTACCTTATTTGCTCAATATGGCAAAGTTCGTTCCATACAACTTATTGCCGACATATTCAGCGGCAAATGCAGAGGTTTCGGTTTTATTGGAATGGAAGGCCATGAAGCCAGAGCAGCTATTGCTGCCTTGGATGGCAACCTGTACTGCGGTAAGCCTTTGAAAGTCAAATTTGAAGATGTCAGCGCAGTAAGAGGCGGAAGGCGTTAAACAATCTTCATCTCCGTAGAGACGCAAAATTTTGCGTCTCTACCCCAACGAGAAGGGTCTTAATCTCTTGATTTAACAATAATATTGGTTAAGCAACCCTGTCCCTAGGCTCTTGCCCAGCAAAGAAAGCTGCAAGGTTATCCAGGACACGATTACCCATCGCAACGCGAGTTTCTTCAGTTGCGCTCCCCAAATGCGGTAATAAGGCCACATTATCGAGTTCCAGGAAACCTGGATCAATGTTCGGCTCACCCTCAAAGACATCCAATCCCGCCCCAGCAATCCAGCGTTCTTTCAATGCCCTGATTAAAGCTTTGCTATCGACCACATCGCCTCTCGCGGTGTTGATAAGGTGCGCTAATGGCTGCATGAGTTTCAGGCGTTGTTCGTTAATCAAATGCTTGGTGGCTTCTCCGCCAGGGCAATGCAAGGACACAAAATTTGCTCCCGACAGCAACTCTTCAACGGTTGCACATTGGGTTGCCTGTAGCCCGTCAATTATTTCTTGTGATGGTGGGTAAGGGTCGGTAAACAGGATTTTCATGCCGAAACCATGGTGCGCTTTTTTCGCCATCGCTTGGGCAATACGGCCAAAGCCAATTAGGCCTAGCGTTTTACCCGTGACTTTCTGCCCTAACATGTGCGTTGGTCGCCAGCCCGTCCATTGCCCGTTACGAACCAGCCTGTCGCCTTCCGAAGCCCGTCGAGCCGACATCAATAACAACAGCATCGCAATATCCGCCGTGCAATCGGTGAGTACGTGTGGCGTGTTGGTAACAACCAGACCGTCCTTTTTTGCGGCTTCAATGTCGATATTGTTATAACCGACGCCAAAATTACCAATGATTTTGGCGCGTTTGTTGGGAACGCCCAAAATATCGGCTGTGATCAGATCGGTCACTGTCGGCAGTAATGCATCGGCGGTTTGCAAAGCGATCTTAAGTTCGTCCGCCGTCATGGGAATGTCGGATTCGTTTAACTGCACAACATACAATTCTTGCAACCGAGCTTCGACAAGGGCTGGCCATTTACGGGTAACAATAACTTTGGGTTTGTTCATAGTTTGGTTAATTTCTTTGACAATAGTTGATGGGAACCTCTAATAATCCCCTCTCCCTCTGGGAGAGGGCTAGGGTGAGAGATATAATTGCTTGATTTTATTACCCTCATTCCGGCCTTCTCCCAGAGGGAGAAGGAGTTTTTTGAATTTTTAGAGATTCCCTTTATATAATTTTTTTTCATCAAAGGGTAATGGTTTGGTAAATTCTTTACGAATCGCATCAGCTTCTGTTAATAAACTTACTTGTCTTAACCATTTCATAAAGATGTCAAATTGCAAATCTTGCTCGTGTTCAAACAAAATAATGGCTTCATCTGTTTGTGTTTTATTGCCATCTGATATAGATACTCGTGGCATTAAAAACGCAATAATACACAACATTAATATATTTCTATTTTTACTTTTAATATTATTTTTCATTCGATTTTGGGATTAATTAAGAGAATCATATTTGATTAAAAAGCCTATTGCCCTCGCAAAAAAAACTTATCCAGATCACCCGTCGATAATTCCACCCAGGTCGGTCTGCCGTGGTTGCATACGCCGCTATTTTCAGTGCGTTCCATGTCTCTCAGCAAGGCATTCATTTCGTCAATGGTCAGCCTTCGATGCGCCCGTACTGCGCTGTGGCAAGCGATTGTTCCCAGGATTCGCTTGCCGTGATTTTGCATCCGATGGCTTAAACCATTTTGGGCAAGATCAGCCAGGACATCACGGATTAAGGCTTCCATATCCGTGTTGTTCATCAATGCGGGTACAGCTCGTAGCACTATCGTATCCAGTCCAGAACGATTAATCTCAAAACCTAACTCTGTAAATAAATCAACAGCTTGTTCAGCAAGATCAGCATCCGTCGGGCTGACATTGATTTTGATCGGCAATAATAAAGGCTGGCTGGGTACTGCACCTTGTTGGGATTGTTGTTTCAAGCGTTCGTAAAGCACCCGTTCGTGGGCGGCATGGGCATCGACTAGGATAATGCCGGTACGGGTTTCCGCTAAAATGTAGATATTGTGCAAATGGGCGATGGCGAAACCCAAGGGCGGAAAACCCTGCTGACTGGCTTGTTCTGGCTTTGCTGCATAGCCAGAACTTGTTCCAGAATACAGCTTGGCATAAGCCTGAATCGTCTCCTCAACTTGATAAGGCAATGCGGATTGTGCAGGTTGGTAAGTCGAATAAGCCCCACTGTGATTAGCCCTGTTGCCAATAAACGCATGATTGACATTGCTTGGGGTAACTTCCTGATGTTGATTATCACCATTGAATGGCTGATGGTTAGCAGCACTGATGTTGACCGCATGGTGGGCAGGTCTAACTTCCGCCAATGCCCGATGTAGTGCGGAAAACAAGAAATCATGCACTAACCGCCCTTCCCTAAACCTTACCTCCAGTTTTGCCGGATGGGCATTGACATCGACTAGGCCAGGATCAAGGTTTAGGTACAACACAAATACCGGATGCCGCCCATTAAATAAGACATCCTGAAATGCCTGTCTGACCGCATGGGCAATCAGCTTATCCCGTACCAGCCGGCCATTCACGTAGAAAAACTGCATATCTTGCTGGCTGCGCGAAAACGTCGGTAATCCTACCCAACCTGTTAGTTGCAATCCTGATGAGGCGACATCGATTTTTATCGAATTATCCAGAAAAGCCGATCCACAAATACCCGCAATCCGTTGTTGCTGCTCAGTTTCTGTTGCAGCCAGCGGAAGGTGGAAGATTTCTTTTTGGTTATGGGATAAGGAAAAGCCAATATCAAAACGGCTAAGTGCCATCTTTTGAATTAAGCTCTCGATATGAGTAAATTCAGTCTTCTCGGTTTTTAGGAATTTTCGGCGGGCTGGGGTGTTATAAAATAAATCCCGTACGTCAATCGTAGTTCCTTGAGGGTGGGGATCAGGTTGTAGATCAAAGCCCACTTCTGATCCATCAGCAGAAACCATCCACGCACATTCGGCTTCCGCAACACGGGAAATCAAAGTCAGCCGTGAAACGGAACTGATACTGGGCAACGCCTCCCCCCGAAAGCCCATACTGGCAACGCATTCTAAGTCTTCGAACGACGCTATCTTGCTGGTGGCATGACGGGACAACGCCAATGGCAAATCTTCTTTGATGATGCCACAGCCGTTATCCCTGATTCGTATGCGCCGCGCCCCGCCCTGCTCTATGTCGATACTGATCGTGGTCGCGCCAGCATCAAAGCAGTTTTCAACCAGCTCTTTAACCACCGACGAAGGCCGTTCAACCACTTCACCGGCGGCAATCTGGTTGATAAGTTGGATGGGGAGTACTTGAACGCGCATCGTATGGCCTGAAATAAAAACGTCATTCTAACCGACCCGATGCGGACTGGGTAGGTTGAGCTTTTTGCAATCCAAATTACTTGTATGTTTCTATACGACATTTTCCTTTGAAAAATATGGTAATTTAATCGGGTGTGCCTCCTATAAAAATTGTCGGTGAGCCACTAAAATGCATACTGCTACCTGGTTCTTCTTGTCACACTAGTTTTCACACCAAGCTGTATCGTATGCCACACAAGTATGAGGTATGAAAACCAAGAATCGTTCAACCAAACGACACGTTTCGAGAAAAACATGTCACATATTAAACGCAATGACATAAAAAGCTGGCTAGCTATTGATGATTTACATTCAGGGTCTGAAGCTTGGTCAGAAAGGCATCGTGATAGACTTGTGCTTACGAACCAAGATAAAGGGCTTGGTTGTTCTAGTACTGAACGCGTAACGGGGTATGTTACCCCGTTACTCACGCTTTCCCGACGGTGACGTTGTTGAACCACGTCGAAACCTTGCGAACGGGACAACATGCCCCGACCGGCTGAGAGGCTAAACCCAATTTAGCCAATGCAAACAATGCGCCGAATGTTGAGTTTTGCTATCACTCTAACCAACTTACGAACTTTTCCAGGACTCTATCTACACTACAGGTTTAGCCCATAACTCAACACGAACAACCCAAAACAAGGAAAATTAATGTCATTAGAAATCATGCTGATTGTCGCCTTTACCGCTGTAATTCAGTCAGTATTTGGTGCAGGTGTCCTATTAATAGGTACGCCGCTCATGCTCTTGTTCGGCTACCCATTTATTGATGTATTGATAGTGCTGTTGCCCATCTCGTTAGCAATGAACATCATGCAAATGACTAAATATCACGCCCATATCGATCTAGAATTATTGCGTAAGGTGATGTGGATGACGCTTCCGCCCATCGCCGTATTTTTATTTTTGGTCACACATGTTCGAATGAATATCGGCCTGATTATCGGCCCTTTTCTTTTATTCATCGCGTTTAAATCGATTTCAGTAGCTGTTGAACGAATCCTTGACCGCTTAATGCGCTATGAAAAGCTGTATTTACTGACCGTAGGTATTGTACATGGCACCAGCAATTTAGGCGGCTCATTGTTGACCGCACTCATTCATCATAAACACTACCCCAAAGATGTCGCACGAGTGACTATTGCGGCTTGTTACTGCTCATTTGCCGTCGTGCAGTTACTAACGTTAGGGATATTTAGCCGTCAACAAATCGATATGCCTGTTTTTGGTAACATCATTTATATTTTGGTTGCCACAGTCATTTTTGAGCTGATTGATTCGACCTTCTTTAGTCGAATTGAACACGATAGATATCGATATATTTTTAGTGGTTTTTTAGCCTTCTCGGGTTTGGTGTTGATAGCAAAATCTTTTCTTCAGTAACCTACCCCGTCTTAAGGGAATCTCTAAAAACTCCCTCTCCCTCTGGGTGAGAGATATAACTGCTTGATTTTAAATCCCTCATCCCAACCTTCTCCCAGAGGGAGAAGGAGCTTTTTGAATTTTTAGAGATCCCCTTAAGATTGTAACCAATCCATGCGTCCTGGATTCCGGTAAGCGGAGCAAGTTCCTACTTGCCTACCGCACATCCACCATACTTGGCGGTCGTCCATGCCGGAATGAATACTCTAGGATGAAACAGCCTGTAGCGTCTAACCTTCCAAATGATAGCCCACAACCCGCTCAACCTCCTGCTTCGATCCCAGAATCAAAGGCACACGCTGGTGTATATCGGTGGGTTTGATGTCCAGAATACGATCTCGACCAGTCGAACAAACACCACCCGCTTGTTCGATAATGAACGCCATGGGATTGGCTTCATACATAAGGCGTAGCTTGGCGGGTTTTGCAGGATTCCGTGAATCCAAGGGGTACATGAATATGCCACCGCGCGTTAGAATTCGGTAAACCTCGGCAACCAAGGAAGCAATCCAGCGCATGTTGTAGTTTTTCCCCAACGGGCCTTCAGTGCCTTGTAAACATTCAGCAATATAACGCTGGACGGGGGGTTGCCAAAAGCGTTGGTTGGTCATGTTAACGGCAAATTCAGCGGTCTCTTCGGGAATTCGCATGTTCCGGTGAGTGAGGATAAATTCACCGATGTCTTGATCCAAGGTAAATGCGTTAACGCCGTGTCCGGTCGTCAACACCATCATGGTCGATGGGCCATATAACACAAAACCCGCACACACCTGTTCGGAACCTTTGCGGAGGAAATCCTGCAAATCAGCATCAATGCCTTCACGGCAACGCAAAATGGAGAAGATGGTGCCTACCGCCAGATTAACATCAATATTTGAAGAACCATCCAAAGGATCGAACAACACCAGATACTTGCCTTTGGGGTAATGGCTGGGAATCTTAATAATGTCGTCGATTTCCTCCGATGCCATGCCAGCTAGGTGTCCCGTCCAGTTCAAGGCATTAACCATGATGTCATTGGTTATGATGTCTAGCTTTTTTTGGACTTCACCCTGGATATTCTCGGATTCAGCACTGCCTAACACTCCTATCAATTCACCTCGGTTGACAATGTGGGAGATTTTTTTGCAAGCGGTGGCGATGTCATTGAGCAATGCGGTAAACGATCCCGACGTGCCAGGGAATTCCCGCTGTTGCTCGATGATGAACTGGGTTAAAGTCACTTTATTGGTCATGCAGCAATTGTCTCCGTATCAGATTTGGATTTGTTAACTAGTGCGCTTACGTAACAGCTTTAGAGGTTTGACTTGATAGCATTGTGATAGCTTAGGGCTTTTTACTAAAGCTGTGATAAACCTTATAGGAAAGTATACAGGCTGCTAATGCTAAAGTTATCGCATTCGAGATGATAATTGCGTAATCTGCCAAGTGGATGCCATAGATTAACCAACACAAAACCCCCAAGGTGAACAGGCTGTACATACCCAACGAGAGCGATGATGTGTCCTTGGTTTTGATGGTCATGATAGCTTGTGGCAAAAATGAAGCCGTCGTCAACGCGCCGGCCACATAACCAATAAGCTCTTGATTTATTATCATAGTGTTAGTGTTGTCGAGTCAGTGGTGTTGAAAAGCTTTTAATTTGTGTAATGGTGCGTAGCATAACGCATGCGCTCAAGATAATTTTCGGGGAAATTATACAGGGTTATTGGCACTGATTATTTAAGGAATCTCTGTGTAGTCCTTCGACAAACTCAGTAGAATCTTGTCGAATTACGACCACAATCACAAGATTAATAATTTCTTATCAAATCGCAATTACTAGGTGATTTAACCATCAATTTTGTTTTGCTTTTGCCCTCATCACTTTTGTAACAGACTGATTTCCAAAAAAATGTGAACTACGTCACAGTTATACACAAAAACTGTGGATAACTTTGTGGGTAAGTTGTTTTTTCACGCGCTTATAAGTCGTTTTTACTGGCCTTAACTTAAATTGTCCATAAACAAGGCAATTACTATTTATTAATTACAATCAATATGTTACAACAATGCAAGTGTTTAAAAAATGCTGCTTTAACAAACACTCCTAACCCATTGATTCTTTCTGTGTACAAATAATTTGGATTCGCTCTGTTTTATGTAATTTTATGCTTACAAAATCGGATAAATCCAAGTTTTGAGCCTTATTTTCGCTCATCCCAAGCCTTTTCCAATCTTTTAGCAGAAATCGGGTATGCCGTTTTCAGTTGCTGGGCAAATAGTGAAACCCGAAATTCTTCCAACATCCAACGGAATGGGTCTTGCTCTGGAATCAAACGATCTTTTTTGGCTTTTTTCTCAATATCGCTCCAAAAGCGGATAGCATAACGGTTAATTTCCTGGATTTTTTGCCCGTCATTGTCGGGTTTATCGAGGCGATAAGTGATTGCTTTCAGGTAACGGAGGATGGCTTTTAGCTGATGAGCTGGGGTATTACGAATAAAACCCGCGTAAATCATCACAGCAAGCTGCTCGGTGATGTCTTTTAACCGTGCATCGTGGCTATTTAATTTGCTGAGATCCGTTTTGATGTCACCATACAATGCCATTATGTCCAATACCATTTTGCCCACTTCGTTTGCGGTCACTATTAATTGCGACTTGTTTTCCCGCAAAGCTTGTTCAAATGCTGCTTGTGTTCGGATGACATTGCTTTCGAGAAATATACTATAAAGGATTGAATACAACGCATCGTCTTTGAAAGTGGTGTTAACGTCACTTTCATTCATCAAAATGGGATGCGCAAGCAATCGGTTGTATGCAAATTCCGCTGCCGCCGATTGCGGTAGGGTTTTCAACAGATAAGTGCACTCTTTACGGAGTTGCAACTGCACTAAACGGATTAGTCCATTCTTATGTTTGGCTGCGGCTTTGGCTTCGGTATCAAAAATGCGTACACCAACGGCATTCCCTTCATCAACAATAGCAGGAAAGCCGACGAAGGTTTGACCGTTTTGAATGAATGCGTGCGTTTCCGGCAAATCCTCAAACGCCCACTGGATGCAGCCCGTGTAATTCAGTTCGTCGGCGGCAATCTGGTCGAAACTTTGCACTGCTTTCACCGTGTATTTTTCCTGTAATTTTTTCAAGTCACGACCATAGTCCAGCATTTGATCGTGTTCGTCTATGACTCGAAAATTCATTCGCAAATGGTCTGACAAAGCCTCTAATTCCCATACATTCAATGGGATAGCTTCACCTGTCAGCTTTCTTAAGCGATTACCCAGCCATTCTTGTACAGCGCCTTTAAAATCGGGTTCAATTTCAAGACAGCGTTTAACGGTTTCCGGCACTGGCACAAAATGCTTCCTAACCTGTTTGGGCAAAGATTTCACCAGCGCAATACATTTTTCTTCCAGCAAACCCGGCACTAACCAGTCAAATGCCGACTGCGTTAGCTGATTTAATTGATGCACCGGAATAACTGCTGTTACGCCATCTTCATCGTGTCCGGGTTCAAAGCGGTACTGTAATTTAATGGTCAGATTGCCGATTTTCTTATTGTCTGGAAAATCCCATTCGTTGACGTAGTTATCCTGCTCGCGGGTTAAATCTTCTTTCGTCAAAAACAGGATGCGCGGATTTTCCCGCTCTGCTGTTTTGCGCCATTTATCTAAGGTTATTCCGCTTACGACTTCCTGCGGAAGCTTCTGGTCATAAAAGGCATACAACCATAATTCATCTTCCACCAGATCAACCCTCCGCCCCTTATGCTGGATATAACCGACTTCTTCCAGCAGCTTTTGGTTAGCCACAAAAAACGGCGCATTGCTGTGGTAATCATGGCTGACCAAGGCCGATTGGATAAACATCTCCCGCGCAGATTTGGCATCCACATTTTCATACGGCACTTTACGTGCGGCTTGCAGGGTCAAACCATATAGCAGAGTGCGCTGGTACACGCCGCAACGTCCCGCTTTCTTTTCCCAATGTGGGTCAAAATAATTATGTTTCATCAAATGCCCAGCACAAGCTTCTATCCATTCCGGTTCAATTCGGGCGACATTACGCGCATAAACTTTGCTGGTTTCCACCTGTTCTGCCGCCATAATCCATTTCGGTTTGATCTTGTGTAAGCCAGAACCGGGAAAAATGAAGAATTTCAGCCCTCTAGCGCCCAAATATTCATATTGGTCATGTCGAAAACCGATATTGGATAACAATCCCGTTAATAAGGCACGATGAATTTTTTCATAACTGGCATCGTCGGTATTCGGGTGCAGTTTTAAATCGCCTTTAATAACCTGCATAATCTGGCTATGAATGTCGAACCACTCTCGCATCCTGATGTAAGACAGGAAATTATCAGTGCAATATTTTCGTAATTTACTGTTAGATAAATGCTTTTTCTGTTCCTCAAAAGTATTCCAAATATTTAACACCGTTAAAAAATCAGACTCAGGATGACGAAATACGGTATGTTTGGCATCGGCTTGCTGCATCTTATCGGCGGGTTTCTCTCGCGGATCCTGTACGCTTAATACCGATACGATAATGGCAACTTCTGTCAAACAATGCTCATGTGCCGCCGCCAGCAGCATTCGCGCCAGCTTAGGATCGGTCGGAAATTTGGCTAATTGCTTACCAATATCGGTGAGTTTACCTTGCTTATCCAAGGCATTGACTTCATGCAGCACGGTTTTGCCGTCACGGATCATCTTTTCATCCGGCGGCTCTAAAAACGGGAAGTCTTCAATATCACCGAGGTTCAGAGTCATCATCTGTAGCATGACCGCAGACAGATTAGTGCGTAAGATTTCCGGCTCGGTAAATTCGGGTCTGACTAGATAATCGTCATGTGAATACAACCTTATGCAGATGCCTTCCGCCACCCGCCCGCAACGTCCCGCCCGTTGATTCGCGCTGGATTGTGAAATGCGTTCAATCGGTAAACGCTGGATTTTGCTGCGATGACTGTAGCGGCTGATACGTGCGTGACCGGTGTCGATCACGCAACGGATACCCGGAACCGTGAGCGATGTTTCCGCTACGTTCGTCGCTAACACAATACGGATTTTGCCACCTTTGGGGTTGAATACCCGCTCTTGCTCGCTGACGCTTAATTTGGAATATAAAGGCAAAATTTCATATTGTGTCGGACGGTGTTTTTTAAGTGAATCTGTCGTTTCCCGAATTTCCCGTTCACCACTCAAGAAAATGAGGATGTCGCCACGTAAGTCGCGATACAGTTCATCTACTGCATCGAGGATAGCATTTTGCAATTCATCGGTGGTTTCATCGTCCTCATCGTTTTGCTCGATAGGCCGATAACGCATTTCCACCGGATATGTCCGCCCAGACACTTCAATAATCGGCGCATTGCCAAAGTGCGTGGAAAACCGTTGGGTATCAATCGTGGCTGAGGTAATAATCAGCTTTAAATCAGGGCGCTTAGGTAGCAGCCATTTCATGTAACCCAGCAGAAAATCGATATTTAGGCTGCGTTCGTGCGCCTCGTCGATGATAATCGTGTCGTATTGATTTAGGTAAGGATCGTTTTGCGATTCCGCCAGCAAAATGCCGTCAGTCATTAATTTGATTAATGAATCGGCATGAGTCTTATCGTTGAAGCGAATTTTATAACCCACCGATTTACCGAGCGGTTCGCCCAACTCTTCGGCAATCCGGTCGGCTACTGTCCGCGCGGCAATCCGCCGGGGCTGAGTGTGACCGATGAAACCCGCCGTGCCACGCCCGATAGACAAACAAATCTTAGGCAATTGCGTGGTTTTACCGGAGCCGGTTTCGCCGCAAACGATAACAATTTGATGATTTTTAATCAGTTCGGCAATATCATCTTTCTTACCTGTGACGGGCAAATCAGGAAAATTAAGCGCAGGAATACTTGCAAGACGTTTATTTCTTGCCGCCACGGAATTCTCAATGCGTCTAGCTAATGTGGAAATCTGGTCAACCGGATTGTTGCCTTTTTGGACTTCGCTGCGTAAGCGATCCAATTGCCGCTTGTTTGCATGCCTGTCTTGATTTAAGCAAAGCGGTAATTGCTGTAACATTTGTTTAAGGCGTTCTTGAGTGGACATCAATCGTTATGGCTTGGATTTTTACTACAGTTCCTAACACTACATCAATTCAAAATAGCGTATAATTTAGCGTATTGTTTCAGATAACATCACCATTTCCAAAAGTTTACGCCTATGTCTATCTCCTTAAGAAAAATCACCCATCAAGTTTCCGTCGGTAATGTCAAAGTCGGAGGCGGTGCGCCAATTGTGGTGCAGTCGATGACCAACACCGATACTGCCGATGCAGTGGGAACAGCCAGGCAGATTATGGAACTGGCGGATGCAGGATCCGAACTAGTACGGATCACCGTGAATTCGGAAGAAGCGGCGGCGGCAGTATCGGAAATAAAAAATCAATTGCTCAAGAAAGGTTATTCCGTTCCCATTATTGGCGACTTCCATTTTAATGGACATCGTCTACTGGAAAAATATCCTGATTGCGCTGAAGCATTGGACAAATACCGCATCAATCCCGGCAACGTGGGCCGGGGCAAAGCTCGCGATCCGCAATTCCAAATGATGGTGGAATTTGCCTGTAAATATAATAAGCCCGTGCGGATAGGCGTTAACGGTGGCAGTCTCGATCAAGCGGTATTTACCCGTTTGCTGGACGAAAACCGGATGTTAGCCAATCCTGAGCCATTACCTGCCATAACCCGCAAAGCCATCGTATTATCTGCGTTGGAAAGCGCGGCGAAAGCGGAGGAATTGGGCTTAGGCAAAGACAAAATTATTCTGTCCTGCAAAATCAGCAATGTGCAGGAATTGATCCAGATTTACGAAGACTTAGCCAGCCGTTGCAACTATACCTTGCATTTGGGCTTGACTGAAGCGGGCATGGGTTCAAAAGGTATCGTGTCGTCTTCTGCTGCGCTTGGCGTGCTGATGCAACAAGGCATCGGCGATACCATCCGCATTTCGCTCACGCCGGAACCCGGCGCTTCACGTACTAAGGAAGTCATCGTCGCCCAAGAATTGCTACAGACGATGGGTTTCCGTTCGTTTACGCCGATGGTCATCGCCTGCCCTGGCTGTGGGCGCACCACCAGTGATTATTTCCAACATTTGGCACAAGACATCCAAACGTATTTACGTGATCAAATGCCCGTTTGGCGTACCCAATATCCCGGCGTAGAAGCCATGGAAGTTGCAGTTATGGGTTGCGTGGTCAATGGGCCAGGCGAAAGTAAAAGTGCCAATATTGGTATCAGCTTACCTGGAACGGGCGAATCACCGGTCGCACCCGTTTATGAAGATGGCGTTAAAACCGTCACCTTAAAAGGCGACCATATTGCCGAGGAATTTCAAGGTGTGGTGCAACGATATATTGAATCGCACTATGGTGAAGCAGCTAGAGAAAAATCTGTGGCTTGATTAGCTTCTAGTGCCACTATTGTTCAATGTTCTAGACAATAGCAAGTAGCCTCGATTCCGTTACACTTGTTTGAGGCTACTCACTGAATGATTTGGGTTTAACCAACCAACTCATCCAAATATTTTTCCGCATCCAATGCCGCCATACACCCCGCACCTGCCGAGGTGATGGCTTGCCTGTAAACCGAATCCATCACATCACCCGCTGCAAACACGCCTGGTATGCTGGTGCTGCTAAAGTTTCCGGTAATGCCGCTTTTAACTTTTATATAGCCGTGCGCCATGTCAAGTTGACCATCAAAAATACCAGTATTCGGGCTATGCCCAATGGCGATGAATACGCCATGTACAGCCAAGTCTTTGGTTGAACCATCCACGGTGTTTTTCATTCTAAGCCCGGTAACGCCCATGTCGTCACCCAAAACTTCGTCCAAGGTGTGGTTCCATTCAATGACGACATTACCGTTTTTGGCTTTTTCCATTAACTTGTCAGACAAGATTTTTTCGGAACGGAATTTGTCACGGCGATGAATGACAGTCACTTTTGAAGCTATATTGGATAGATATAACGCTTCTTCAACGGCGGTATTGCCGCCGCCGATCACGGCCACGTCTTTGTTCCGGTAGAAAAATCCGTCACAAGTGGCACAGGCGGAAACGCCTTTGCCTTTGTAGGCTTCTTCAGACGCTAAGCCTAAGTAACGTGCTGATGCTCCCGTCGTTATAATCAACGCATCACAGGTATAAGACCCTGCGTCTCCGGTCAGCTTAAAGGGCTTGGCAGACAAATCCGCGGTATGGATGTGGTCGAAAATAATTTCCGTGTCAAACCGTTCGGCGTGGCGGCGCATCCTGTCCATCAGCTCAGGGCCTTGCAAGCCCTCAACATCGCCCGGCCAATTATCCACGTCGGTCGTGGTGGTCAGTTGTCCGCCCTGCTCCATGCCGGTAATCATCACTGGTTTCAAGTTAGCCCTTGCCGCATACACAGCGGCCGTATAACCGGCAGGGCCAGACCCCAATATTAAAAGTCGGCAGTGTTTGGGGGTGTTCATTAGTTATTCTCCATTTTTAATTAATTTAATGTTCAGGTTGTTGGGGGTAACAAGGTGATCTCTAAAAATCCCCTCTCCCTCTTGGAGAGCGCTAGGGTGAGGGTTGTAAATGCTTGATTTTAAATCCCTCATCCCAGCCTTCTCCCTCTGGGGGAAGGTGCTTTTTGAATTTTTAGAGATCCCCACAAGTTAATTCGTAAACTTTAATTTCAACTTTGTTGCTTATTAAGTATAGTAAAAAATTTCAACTTAGACCTGTAGTAGGTTGGTTCAACTAATTAAATCAACCTACTACAGCTCTAAAAAAACCTTGTGTGGAAAATCCCAGACAAGGTTTGTTATATCTAATAAATCCAATGTAAGGCTACTAAATAACCTAACATTTTCTACCTAACGTAAAAAAACCTCCCCTGTCAAAATCAACAGAGGAGGAAAGGCAAAACATACTAACGATTAAACTATTAGCATTAATTCAACATCAATATAGCTTTTTTACTAGCTGTGTAGCCACTCGACCTTGGAATGTCGCATCAATCACACGAGGTCTTGACGCTCTAGGTAGCGGTATAGAAACCGACCATTTACCGTCTAACCCAACTTTAGCGGCACCTAATGCAACAGCATCGTAAGCATCACTTAGCTTGACTGGATCAACAATGGTAGCCGTACGCTCCGCAATGGTTGATTTTCCCGACCACGTAACTTGACCGGATACGTCCAACTTTTGCAGCTCCAGGTTATATACCGCACTGGACATGACATTCGTAGCAACAGCCGGATCTGGATTCATAACGGTAGTCAGCTTAGGTAATACCTTAACGGACACTTTACGTGAATCAGAATGGACATCCGGTTTTCCACTGCCGTGTGCTTTGGCACAAAACTTAAACTTCACAGTTTTACCACCAGTGTCAGCAGGTGGTGTCCAAACAATGATCCCTTGTTGTACCCGTAAATACGTATTATAGGCTTCTACAAACAAGGCATCTTTAGGTAAGTCAGACAAACCCATGACGATATGGCGGTCATCGCCGAAAGCAGCAACGCCTAATCGGAGTGGTTGTCCGGCATGAACCACCACTTTGCCAGGATTTGATAGCATGAGTCTAGACTCATCATCACCGCGTGACGAATCATGCTCGTTACCTTCGTATTTAGTACCGTGTTCCTTGTCTTCATCGTCACATGCCATTGGTGCTGGCATTGGTGTCACCACAGGTTTCGGCGTCACCACGGGTTTCGGCGTCACCACGGGCTTCGGCGTCACCACAGGTTTCGGCGTCACCACAGGTTTCGGCGTCACCACAGGTTTCGGCGTCACCACAGGTTTCGGCGTCACCACAGGTTTCGGCGTC
>NZ_JBEBKJ010000077.1:0-17376 GCF_040079455.1 Methyloglobulus sp.
CCCATAAACGCTGTATTAAGGAAAAAGTAAACCACAATGACCCTAACAAATAAAACGGCTATTTTTTTCATATTATTGGCAACTGTTTTATTGAAATATAATATTTATCATATAATTATTTTATAAACAACAAGTAATTTATCATAAATATACCATATCTCTATGTATTAAAATAAATTTCTGTATATTTTTCTGCCGTATTAAGTAGAATACCGTTAAGAAGTACTTGATTTGGGACATTAAGGCTTATGTTAAAATTGCCGAGCATCGACCCTAAACAACCGTTTTATTTTAGTTAATGAGCAACTTGCCCTTGTCATGTTTGCAATCGTTCGTTTTGCGGACAGAAGTCGATATTGCCCTTGGGACAGACTCAATACTGGTGAACGGAGAATTAAACCTTCATTGCGTGAGTTAAGGTGGGTGTGCTCGAAGCGCAAAGTCAACAGCCATCTTGGTAAAAAAATTTGTACGGTAAAACACATTGCGCACGTCGGGTCTGGAGAAGTCGTCAGGTCGGCCAACTAACAACTTATGCAGCGTTATGTCTTCTTCCCCCGCCTTACCTAATACAAAAATAACCCCGCCATATTCTTCCTCAAAGCGGGCAAGACTCATCCTAAGGTTGCCACGTCCAGGATCCGCCAAATAAACTCGGTCTTCTGAAATACCTCGTAAAACCGCAAAATGGTGGTAGCCCATGGGGCGCACAAAAACAATGACGGGAGCCGCCAGTTTTTTTAGTTGATCAAAAGTGAGCTTAAAACCGTCCGCCTTAAAACCTTTCTGTAGGGCGACATGTTTTAGGTCAAGCAACGAAAAACCATTGAGCTTTTTACGTGATTTTTCTTTATCGCTCATATTAGATAGCCGAACATTTAACAAATCGAGCAATTCTTTTTCAGATGTCGATTCACCAAAGTAGCCGCTTATCAAGGTGGCTAACGCAGCGGCACCGCAAGAATAATCAAGTTGCTGCTTAACTACATTTTGGTCGCGGAGTTCTTTAAAGGTATGGCGAACTGGGGCTGTACTTATTTCGTTGTCACTCTCGCTGGATGGCAATGCGTTCGCCATGAACGGGAAAATAAGCAATAAAATCAGAATATTAAGCTGCTGGCATATTTCTTTGAAAAAAAAGGATGGATTACAACGATGAAAGTCATGGATATTTGGCTGAATGTTACTTGTTAGCCAAGAAGTAACATTAATTTTATTTTGGTTTAAAAAACTATTGTTTGGGTTGTTTTTGTCCAATGTGGGCGGCTTGTTCATCTAATTTTGATGCCGTGTTGTTTAAAACTGCCTGCTAATATTAGATCACTACACCGAAATAGCAAACCATCGGCCTAGGTAAGCGTCCTTACCTAGGCCTTTGAGCTTAAATCATCGTGTGATGATGTCTAATTGCTTAGCTTATGGCAACCAACCAATTACTTGCAGGAAGTTCGCGCCTGTAACCGGTAGTTGGTTGGATACTGAATGGAAAGCACCTTTTGCTACTGAGCCAAGTGATGAACACAAACTAACACCACCACCAGGCGCGCCATTATTTACCGCTGTAGTAGCATTTGGTGTGGAGCATATTGAGCCACCTTCTGTGCTAGCCAACGCATCATCTTGCATCGGCGCAGCTTGTATTACACTCAACGCATGGAAATCATCAGCAGCCATAGCAAAGTTGGATGATAGGATGATAGCTAATGCGCCACCTAACAATGTTGATTTTATCATTTTAGTTCTCCTAATGTAGTAAGAATACCGAACTTAGGGCTAAGTAAATATTACTCGTAGTACACAAAACACCCTTTGTATCGGCGTATTTATTGTAATTTGAGGCTAACATCCATGCCTCCGTGACTTCATCCTGATTTAACAATAGTCAACGATCAGGAATTTGTCAATATCGTTTTATGCTATTTTTTAAATTATTTTTTGGCAATCTTTCTGCACGAAAAACAAAATTACCCTGCCATTTTTTAGCACTTAGACAACCGTTCATATTATCTTTTCAGATTTAAATCAAGGCATTAAAACGGAATATTGGGGGTGCAATGGACGATTTCACAGTGAATACTAGCTGGTCTCAAAGATTACATTCAAAAGCTAAAATTTAAGTTAATATGTTAATATTAACAATTTGTTACGATATAATCTTCATATAATGTAACAGCATCTACGTGGACACCATCTTCAAGCCAGAGTATCCTTAGCGAAACTTTAATTCATTAATGATTAGGGGAATACAATGAAAATAACTAGAAAAACAAAATTGTTGGGTTGTGCATTAGCCGTTATCCTGTCATCCAGCCTCGCTATGGCATCTGACTTCCATTCACTCGCCGAATTACAAAAAGCAAGGCTCACAAATCAGCATAACGTAGTTTTGGTTGCCAAGGAAATGCGAGGAAAGTGTGTGACTATAGGCAATTCAACCATAGACACTAAAAAAGCGGAGGGATTTTGTTTAGGTGCTAAGCTCAACATCCCAATAGCTAAATTGAGAAATAATTTGGCACTTAAAAAATCATCTGCACAATTACTAACGCAGGATTCAGCATTAAAGGGCGATTCCAGTAAGTTACTCGATGTGGGGCTGGCTGAGACATCTAAAGGCGCGAATTGCGTGTCGGTTGGCGGCTCAAAAGCTGGGGCGGCAGGAAATACCGGCGCATTTTGCCTTGCTGCGGATATCAAGACCTCTAATACACCGTCTGCAAATTTTTCCGTAGCCAACGGTTTGCCTGTGGAAGGGCTACAGTTACTACAAGTTTCCTTTCAAGACGGCAGCAAAATTATTGGATCAAGACCTTTTACTGCCACAGGCGCAGCAACGGGTGCTAAATGCGTGTCGGTTGGTGGGTCTAACGCAGGGGCGACTGGTGCAGTTGGTGATTTTTGTGTCGCTTCTGATCTTGTTGCAGCAGCAACGTCACCCGCGAAATTTTCCTTAGCCAATAGCTTGCCTGTGGCGAGCCTACAGCTCTTACAGATTACTTTTAAGGACGGCAAACTTGATGGATCAAATCTTCCTATTGCTGGTGCAAAATGTGCGTCCGTTGGTGGCTCAAGTGCGGTAAATGGGGATTTGGGTGGATTTTGCCTGGTTTCTGATCTCAGTACATCAGCAACAAACCTCGTCAATTTTGCGGTTGCCAATAAATTACCCGCTGCAGGCTTACAATTTTTACAAGTTACTTTTAGGGACGGATTTTCAATTGATAAATCGGGAAATCTGCTCAATACTCCACTAGGTGCAAAGTGTGTTTCGGCTAATGGCGGGAGCGCAACTACAGGGGCTACGGGTGAATTTTGTTTAGTGTCAAAACTCAGCACGTTAGCATCTGGTTTTGCAGGTTTTTCAATCGCCAATGACTTACCTGTAAAGGGCTTACAGTTTTTACAGGTCATGTTTGGAGATAGCAGCCCACTTGGTGGATCAGCAGATACCCCGATATGTAAATCGGCAGGTGGCTCAACTTCAGCAGTAGGAGCTAACAGTGGATTTTGTTTAACCTCAGATCGCCGCATGTCTAATACGAGCTATGCAAATTTTTCAGTGGCCAATAACTTGCCAGTGACAGCTTTGCAATTCGTACAGGCTCCGTTTAGAGATAGCAGCCAACAACGCGACCCACGTAGCCCAGCGGATGCCGGTGCGGTAACGGGCGTGACTCTTTCCTATGTTGCTAGCTCCCACCTACCCCTACCGAATCTTGTGCGTTTTGCAGGTCATAAACAACGTTATTTTGGTATAACCGAACAAGCAAGTGGTATTGTGATGCGCTCCAATCCACACAAACTCCCTGACGTTCAACCTGTATTCTGGCTCGGGCGCTAAATTCAGGTGGACATATCGCGCAGCAAGTGGCAATTAGATAAGAAATCTCTGTGTTGCTTTCAATTTATTTATCTAACGTAAGGACACTTCTACCTTGGTAGGTCTTTCAGATTATTCAGATCGATCCCGTATATGGCGGGTTAGCCGCGCAACCCACGGTGGGATGAAGTAGTTGCCGATATTCCCGCGCGGCGTAACTCGCCAGATGGTAGATTGCCATCGGCCGATCCTTACCCAGATGCAAAGGTTAGTAGTTTTATATCAGGTAACGTGTCTGTAGACACTCACTTTTGCGGGGAGTCGCTATTTTTGCGAAAGCTTGTTTTGAGGACTTCCTGTCCAAACAAGTGGCAAAAACTTAACGCGACCGCCAATGCCTGCGGCTGCCCCAGCCGTTCCTTACGACTACGCTCAGGACAGGCTCTGCTACCCTCGCCCCATACCCGACAAGGGGTATGGGACATCGTTGCGCAATGACTCGACGCGATGTCGTAAAGCTGTGCATTTTCACGCCGCAAACAGCGCTTCGTGAAAACACACAGCACTATCGCTTCTGGGGACTAAAAATCTTCACTCCGCTAACGCTACGTTTCCAGGATTTTCAGCGTAGGTCATACAAACGGCTGGTTAGGGTCGCTATGGATAGCTATCCATAGCGACCCCTATGTATAGACCCTAACTATGTATAGCTGCGTTTTATTCCGCCCCGTACCCCGCGCACTGCCGGTAAAGTCCGGCAGTGCGCTTTACATAGTTATAAATCTTGAAGGAACTGCATTAATGCATCATCAGCTGGATGGTAGCGACTGATTGTTGTTTCGGGCTCTTGAAGCCTCGCCAATGCTTTTTCCTTCATGGCTAAATCTGCTTCGACGTAGCGATGTGTGGTAGTCGTGCTCTCGTGACCCAGCCATAAGGCAATCACACTAAATGCGACACCGGACTGTAACAGATGCATGGCTGTCGTATGCCTTATGATATGAGGCGAGATTTTTCGTTTGGAGAGGCTTTTATGTGCCTGGGCTGCCCGATCTACCGCAATGTTTAGGCGTTGGGTGACATTACAACGTGTCATCGGATTGCCATCCCGGTTAGGCAATAACGCGGTTTCTGTACCCAACATTGGGTTACGCCGCAACCAGACTCCGATTTCATGGGCTGTGCTTTTCCATAAAGGTGTTGATCGCTGTTTTCGGCCCTTGCCACGTAAATGCACGCAGGCAGACTCCCCCAACACAACATCGCTCACCTTGATACCAATGATTTCTGAGACACGAGCCCCCGTATTGTAAAGCATGGCGAACAATAGATGGTCACGTTGTGAAGTCCAAGTTTCACCGGGCTGCCCAATCACCGCCAACATTTCCTCACGGGTCATAAAACCCAGCATAGGGCGTTCGAAGCGTTTCATGGGCACACCCAATGCCTGCTCGATAATAAAGAAAGACGATACGTCGCGCCGCGCTGCGAACTTAAGGAACGCACGCAACGCCGTCAGTCTCAGGTTGCGGCTGCGCACCGAATTTTGCCTTTGTTGTTCCAAGTGTTCCAGGAATGCCAGTATCAATTCCGGCACGATGTCGCTCAATTTCAGTGCCGTCGGCATTATGCCCAACTGATGCTGAGCGAAATCCAGGAACAACAGCATGGCGTCCCGGTAGGAAGCAATCGTGCGAGGGCTCAATGCACGCTGGGCCACCAGATACTCGGTAAAAAATTGCTGCACCAACGCAGCAAACGATACGGGCCGGGGTGATGTTGTTTCAGTCATGGCACACCTCCGGCATATTTGTAAAGCATTCAAACCGTTCTGCCGCCACTGACATGAGTTGGGGGATGCCGGTGAGGTACCAGTAAGTGTTAGTCACCATGGCATGCCCCACATACGTGGACAAGGCCAACATCTGCTGGTCGACATCCAGTCCTTGGGCCTGCCAGAGCAGCACGCGGCGGACGACAAAGGTGTGCCTTAAATCATGGATGCGTGGGGCATTATGCGCACCACGGTTGATCCAACCTAATTGATCGCGTAAGCCAATGAATACGCGATGGACTTGTTCCAAGCTGAGTGGCTGCCCCAACCGTCGCCCACGCGTACTGATAAAAAACGACGTATCTTCTGTTACTGCAATAGACAAATTCCGTTTCGACCGATAGTGTTTCAATATCTCTATAGTGCTCGGATGAATTGGAACATGGCGTGACTTGGCAAATTTGGTTTTACGTACGGTTAGCGTTCCCGACTTCAAGTCAACTTCAGTGTCTAGCAGGTGGACGGCTTCAGAAACACGGAGGCCCGTGGAAGCGATTAAACCGAACAGTGTTTCGTAGGTGGCACCGCGCAATCCTGGAATAAAGGAACCCAGGTTACGGGCTGCCGCCAACAAATCGATGATCTCCTGCTCGCTGTAGATATGCGGTGCCAAGCGCTGGCCAATCCGACCGAAGATAGTATCGTCCGGCACTTCGGTACGGGGTTCAAATTGTTGTAGGTAACGGCAAAATGAGCGCAGACGTTTCAGTCGTTGCGCCCAAGTCGATGGCTTATCGCTGTTGCCCTGGTCTTGCCGCGCCCAATCGGCCATGATCTCAACGGTCAAGGGTTCTTGGCTATCAAGTGCATCCATGTAACGGGCAAAACTCATAATTGAATAGCCAGTGGTGCGTAAGCCATACCCTAGTCGACGGCGCTCGCTCAGGTAATTTTCGGCATGTGTTTGCATCAAAATATGCGCATTCATGACACACTCCCTGGCCAAGGTAAAGCCACTGCAG
This sequence comes from Methyloglobulus sp., assembly GCF_040079455.1. Lineage (GTDB taxonomy): Bacteria > Pseudomonadota > Gammaproteobacteria > Methylococcales > Methylomonadaceae > Methyloglobulus. Next base: position 6,617 of record NZ_JBEBKJ010000077.1, read on the forward strand.
CAAGATTTTTGCTATCAAGCTTGGCATAAACCAAGGTAGTATTCAGCGAGCGATGCCGAAGTACATCAGCCACCTCTTTAAGTGAACTGCCACCCGCCAATAGTCGGCTGGCCATAGTGTGCCGCAGAAGGTGTGAGCGCGTGTACGGCAATCCTGCACGGGCATAAGCCTGTCGTATCGATTTACGGATGAGGTCAGGGCCGACAGGCTGGTCGCGTGGCGCAACGTTACGCACAAACACCGCCCGGTTAGTGGTTTGTGGACGTTCAAACTGCAAATAATCGGCGATAGCTTGGCCGGTTGCTGCGGGTAACGGCATGACATCTTCACGACGGCCTTTAGTCCGTCGCAGCGTGATAGTTGCGGCCGACCAGTCGATATCATCAATCCCAAGGTTAGCCACCTCGCTGCTGCGCAAGCCAAGATCCAGCGCGCAATGCACGATGGCTGCCGTTCTCCGTGCCGCTTTGCCGTCATAGTCAAGGGCGGCTAATAAGCGTTCGACTTCGCCGTTGTTCAATGTCTTCGGTAGAGCCGCTTGTTGCCAGTTGGCCGGGAAACTGGTGACTCCAATCAGATGGTGTACGCAATTGCCCAAAGAAGCGCGATAACGAAAATAACCGCGCAATGCCGAGACAGGGGCGCTGATACTGGTGGTAACTTTGCAAAACTCACTCTGGCAGACGACAAACTTGCGTATATCATCGGGCTTAAAAGCACTGATCTCAACCGGTTGATCGGCAAACTGCCCAAAAAGCAGGCGGCGAATGATAGCAAGATAGTGTTTGCGGGTTTTGGGTGCAAGCCCTCGGACGTGATTCATATGATCATCGAATCGTCGCAACTCCTCATCCACAGGGGTTAGACCGATTGCTGAATCAGCGATAACTGCATTGGCACGTAGCTGAACAAGAAGATGCCCAAGTGCTGCATGTAAATCTTTCCGGTCGTGGAATACAGGCTTTTCACAGTTACAACAAGGCAGGTGATCATCAAGAAAGCGATCGATCAGCGTCTCATCGATGCTTTTGACATCAATATTGCACTGGCCAATCCAAAGCGCAAAGTGAGCCAGTCCAGCAAGGTAATTATCAATAGTGTTTGATGCATAGCGACAGTTAAGAAAGTGCAGCATTAAAGCATCAACGTGGGGAGCTAATTGGCTTTCAAGAAGCCATAGCAATTTGTGGCGGTTGGTAGAGTTCATTTTAACCTCCTGAGGTGAGTGAGTTTTCACTTCAGGACACCGGTAAAACTATGTCAAGTTAATAAGCTCGAGATTGGCAGGGACACCAATAAAACATGGCGTTCCGGCCAACTGCAAGTTGCAGCTATACATAGTTAGGGTCTATACATAGGGGTCGAGCACGGTCTGTCGGATAATGATAAATTTATTAGCCAACGCCTGCTTTAGAGAACTTTCTAAGTGTTTGCGGATGCTGGAATCCATCGGTATAAGGTAGGCACTGAAACCCCAAGGTTTTTTGCTACATCCCGAGGCGGGATACCGTTGGCCAGCAACTTCTTGGCTGACTCGATCTTGCTGTCTGTCATTTGGCGTTTACGCCCCCCTTTTCTCCCGAGTTGGCGGGCAACCTCCAATCCTGCTTTGGTCCGTTCAACGGTCAGTTCCCTTTCCATTTCGGCCAAACTAGCCATGACGTGAAAAAAAAACCGACCGGATGTAGTCCCGGTATCAATTGAATCGGTGAGGCTCTTGAATTGTATGCCTTGTTTATACAGGTCGCCGACAAGGTCAACTAGATTCTTGACGCTGCGGCCAAGCCTATCCAGTTTCCATACCACTAGCGTGTCACCTTCCCGAAGCATTTCCAGGGCTTTTGCCAACCCTGGCCGTTCGGCTCGGCTACCGCTAATTTTGTCATCGAATATTTTCTGGCAGCCCGCTTGGGTCAAGGCTTGGAGTTGAAGGTCAAGGTTTTGATCCTGGGTCGAGACGCGCGCATAGCCTATCAACATTTATTTACTCCTACAGACAGATAGGCGAGTCTTATCCGGAAACACATAGAATTCTCTTGCACTCGGTTAACCGTCCGTCGCTATTTGCAAAGGAAGCAGCCGCACCCTGGTTCGGTTCGGATCGACGGTAAGCAATGCCCCTGATTCCAATTCAGACACCATTTGCTTCAGGGCGGCGATGACCTGTAAACCGATTACGTTCGGGCTGACATCATCCGCACGGATTTGTACGACACTGGGTTTATCGCCATGCGTAGCGGCAAGGATCGCGCTAAAGTCCAAATCGTGGGTAAGGACGACATAATCATTTGCCCTGGCGTAGGCCATGATTTCAGAATCCGGTGCGTTGTTCGCACCCAATGTTGACCAATGTCTTGCCTCAATGCCAGCATCGACCAACAAGCCCACCCAACGCGGGGTCAAATTCATATCGACGATCAGCTTCATGCGGAAGCCAATACGACCTCACGTTCTTCTGCTAGCCAGGCCGCATAACGAAGTGCCTGCATGATGTCTTCACGTTCAAGGTAGGGGTAGTCGGCGAGAATTTCATCCACGCTATGTCCAGTGCCGACTTGCCCGACGATCATGCCTACAGTTACGCGCATCCCACGGATACATGCTTTACCCCCCATCATATCGGGGTTCTGGGTAATACGATTCAATTGCCCCATGGCTTACTCCTTATCAAAACTCATTGAAATAGTAGTGGATTGAGAATATAGTTTCAAGAACTATTTATGAGAATTGTAATGCCTTGATTTAATTTATCGCATAAATGAAAGGGCATGCCTTCTCAAAAACCTCCGTTTGTGCAATTACTATAACAGCTAATTTTTACATTATATGCCCGTTCAATTCACCAGCGCCGAACAACGACAAAATTATGGTCGGTATTCTGGAGAACCCAGTAGCGATGAACTGACGCGATATTTTCACCTGGACGATACTGACCTTAACGCAATTGCCAAGAAACGGGGCGACCATAATCGGCTTGGCTTTGCGGCGCAATTGACTACTGTCCGTTTTCTTGGCACTTTTCTGGAAGACCCAACGGAGATACCGAATGCGGTTTTGCAAACATTAGGCCGACAATTGCAAATTCAAGACCTTGGTATTTTGTCCAGATATAAAGGGGCAAAACAGCGCTGGGAGCATATTGTTGAAATCCGGTCACGCTATGGGTTTAAGGACTGGAACGAACCGGCAATTGGGTTTCGATTGAAACGGTGGCTTTATGCCTTATGTTGGACTGGCACAGAACAGGCAAGTGTGCTGTTTGATCGTGCCACGGTATGGATGTTGTCCCACAAGGTCATCTTACCGAGATGTACGACACTTGAACGCTTCGTAGCAAAATTGCGTAGCCGCGTCGAGACTAGGTTATGGCTGCGTTTAGGGCAAAATATTACTGTTGAACAACGCAGACAATTGGAGGATTTATTAAAAGTTCCTCCCCAAGGGCGTAGCTCTTGGTTGGACAAACTGCGTACTGGGCCCGTCAGGGTCAGCGGCAGATCGCTGGTTGCCGCTATTCATCGGTTGCAAACAATCCGTGATTTATTGATTCGGCCTTATGAAGGTTTAACTTCCGTTCGCCTTGAGCCTGTCGAAAGGCTTGTGTGCTTCGACAAGATCAGCGCGAACGGTTCAAACATTAAAAGGCCGAATCTATAGGCATAAAACTACCAAAGACCAGCGTTCCTCCCAGTAGGCTTGCTACGTTAGCCCGGTTCGCCGGAACCGCCAAAGTGACAGCCATTATTCGGTTACCGCCTATTCGTCGTTTAGCTACATTAGTTGCATTTATCCATTGTTTAGAAGCGACCGCCCAAGATGATGTAGTTGAAGTTTTAGATGTTTTGCTCAACGCTTTCTTTAACCAAGCCGCCAAGGCCGACAAAAAAGCCAGGCTGCGTAGCCTTAAAGACCTTGATAAAGCGGCTATGGTATTAGCAACCGCATGTCGTAAGGTGCTAAATTATGAAATTGATGATTATTCTTTACGAGAAATCATCTTTTCTTAAATCCCACCAAAAAATCTGGCCGAAGCACTTGTTATGGTTGAATCATTAGTTCGGCCACCAGATGATATTTATTATACAGAATTAGAGAATCGCTACCGGAGCTTACGGCTATTTATTCCAAGCTTGTTAAAGCATATCGCATTTGGCGCAAGCCCTGCGGGTAAACCGGTTGTTGAGGGTTACGAGTGGCTCAAGCTGCACGAATTGCGTATCAAAACTAAACTAGCAGCACCGAGAGACGTTATCACTAATTCCTGGCAACGCTATGTATTGGATGACAATGATGAAATACAAATAAAAGCTTACACTCTGTGCGTATTTGATGAATTGAGGAAAGCACTGCGTCGCCGTGATATTTTTGTCAGTCCAAGCTGGCGTTATGCTGATCCCCGTGCGGGATTGCTGCAAGGCGAGGAGTGGGAAAACACCAGGCCCATTGTCTGCCGAAGCCTTGGGCTGTCTAATCATCCAGGGCACACCTTATCGGCTATGGCTTTGGAGCTAGATCAAACTTAATAAAGCGGTTGCCGCTCGTTTACCGGACAATCTGGCTGTCAGATTTGAGAAGAATAATGATAAAACTGAACTCATTTTAAGTCCGCTCGACAAGCTGGAGGAGCCGGAATCGTTGGTAAAACTTCGAGAACAGGTGATTTCCAGAATGCCTGTCGTTGACCTGCCTGAAATTTTGCTTGAAATTTCGGCACGGACAAAATTTACCGGCGCCTTCACCCATATTAGCGAACGCAGCGCAAGGGCGCAGGATTTAAATGTCAGCTTGTGCGCTGTCTTGCTTGCCGAAGCCTGCAATACCGGCCCGGAACCGCTGATTAACCATGATACACCCGCCCTTAAACGGGAACGGTTAGCATGGGTTAACCAAAATTATTTACGGGATGACACGCTGATTGCAGCCAATTCGATCCTGGTTGCCGCACAAAATCAAATTCCGCTTGCCCATGCTTGGGGCGGCGGCGAAGTGGCTTCGGCTGATGGTTTACGCTTCGTCGTTCCCGTGCGTACTGTCCATGCAGGCCCGAATCCCAAATATTTTGGGTATGGCCGGGGAGTGACTTGGTACAATTTGATGTCTGACCAATGTACTGGCTTGAATGGGATTACGGTACCGGGTACCTTGCGTGACAGCTTAATTTTACTGGCCGTGGTTTTGGAACAACAAACTGAATTACAGCCAACCCGGATAATGACCGACACTGGCGCTTACAGCGATGTGGTGTTTGGGCTTTTTCGGCTGCTTGGTTACCGGTTTAGCCCGCGCTTGGCGGATATTGGCGGAACGCGGTTTTGGCGTATTGACAAACACGCCGACTATGGCGAGCTTAACGCAATTTCCAAGCATTATATTTCCTTAACCAGGATTGCAAGGCATTGGGATGACTTATTGCGGTTGGCGGGGTCGCTGAAAATGGGTAAAGTTCCCGCAACCGGCATCATGCGTACCTTACAGGTGGGTGACCGCCCGACACAATTGGCATTGGCGTTAGCCGAATTCGGCAGGATAGAAAAAACACTGCATTCGTTAAACTACATTGATGATAAAAACCTGCGACGCGGAACTTTGCTACAACTTAACCGTACCGAAGGAAGGCATAGTTTAGCCAGGGATGTGTTTCATGGCAAACGCGGCGAACTACGTCAACGCTACCGTGAAGGGCAGGAAGACCAATTAAGCGCTTTGGGCTTGGTCGTCAACATTATTGTCTTATGGAACACCATTTATATGGACGCTGCGCTGAACCAATTACGGGTAGAAGGCCATGAGGTTTTGGACGAAGATATCGCAAGATTATCGCCTTTCATCCATGAACAGCACATTAATTTACTGGGACGATATTCATTTTCAGTCCCTGAAGCAGTCAAACGAGGCGAGTTAAGACCACTACGAAATCCGAACGATGAAAACCCTTAACTGGATTTTACGTTCCATTGCGCCCTAAACCCCTATTCCGACGCTTTGTACGCCATGAGTACAACATTGCTTCGGCGAGGCCTAAATCCTGCGCCACCTTGGGGATGCCATCTCGGTCAGCTCGTTCCAATGCTTGTTCTTTAAATTGGGATGTGTATTTGTTGCGTACCGTTTTTCTGGCTTCTTCTTTTTTTGTTTTCATTGTTTACCTCGGTTTTAGAGATTACTCTCTTAGCCGAGTGTCCGCTAGATTGGGGCAAGATCACAATACATTCAATTAGCTTGACTTAAAACTTTAAAAGGCCGAAGCAATAATTAAGCAGCCCTAATGGCTTTAAACATAACAACGCCAAATCAATAGCCTACGAGATTAACTTTTTATCAATAGCCGACCAAATAGTGGAAAAAGCCTTGGACACTAATGGAATTAGTTTTTCAATAAGCATGGCTATTATTAGGGAACAGATGGTCGACACAACAAGGGTTTTCCAAAATGAGGGCACTCCATCCTCAAAATATTCACTCAAACGATGGGCGAAGAAATTATGCATAAGAAAAAAAGAGTAACTCAATGCACCTAGCTTAATGATTACAGGCGTAAGAAAATTGTCTTCGATTTCTGAGAATAATGAATAAAACAGCATAACAATAGCGGGGGCATAAAAGAATTCAGCAACCGTCCATCCCAGCCAACTAAATTGGGTCACAAAACCAAGTATATATAGGAAGGTTGCGACAAAAAATATAACCTTTCGGTCAGAGGTAAAATTCCGCTCTTTAATTAGCTTACCAAAGGCCATGCCTAAAGCGATCAAAAAGATTTTCGCAGGGAACAGCAAAAACGGAGCCTCGCCTACTGCTGTGTCCATAATCGAGAAGTTGATATGGGCTTCAAAAAGGTAAACGGATAACAATCTATATAACAATGACAATAAACCAAAGAATAACAAGAAATTTTTAACACCCCATTGTTCCAGTTTTTTAAGCATAAAGGGAGAAACAACCACTACAGCCAGCATAAATGGAACAAACCACCATGGACCGCTGATTTGTTGCAATAATGTACCGTGAAAATCATAAGCTAAAGGATAAGTGAAAGCCACAAACCAATGCCAAGCACCCGCTAAATAACCACCGAAAAAATAATGATGCAAAGCAGATAACACCAATGTAAAAAAAACCGCCAACCAAAACGGCCATAACACTCTGAGCCATCTTCTTTTTAGGTAATCAACATAAATTTCATCTCCCCGCCAAGATAAAACTGTAGCAAGTCCAATCAAGAGTATAAAAACATCAAGGAATTGAAAACCGAATAGCGCAACAAAGCCCACTAACATATTGAGACTTAGACCAAACTTATCGACTAATACAGTAACTAAGGTTTGCCCATTTGACATAAGACCATTGGGTGACGGGCTAAAAGCATAATGGGTGAAATACAAACTGGTGTGGTAAAGCAATATCCCAAATGCAGATACAACTCTTAATATTTCAATCCAGACGAGTCTCGCTTTGTTTTGCATAGTGATTACTTTTTGTTGGGTTTTACCACTTATATCCAATGGTTTGTAGGAAGGCTATTGCTAACACCATGTGTCCGGTACGTGTAGGATGCACACGGTCCCAAGCTAAGGCCATCGGGTGTAAATCGTTTAAAACAGCATCGAAAGCGGCTTGCGTATCGACTAAAATTGCCTGATGTTTTTCTGCCAATTGTCGTACGGCTTCCCCATACCGACCCATCATTTTCCGCATTGGTTCAATTGTATTGGGTTCGATGAAGTAAGGTGTCATAAGGATCAAGCCTTTAAGTGATGGTCGAACTGCTTGCAACAGTTCGTCCAAGGTTTGTGTATATTCATCCAGTGGCACATGCCATTCAGGTTGGTTTGGCGAATGAAAATGTCGCCAAACATCATTAATCCCAATAAAGACCGTCAGCCAATCCGGCTTAAGCCCCACCACATCTGTTTGCCACCGGCTTTGTAAATCACGGATAGTGTTGCCAGAAATACCCATATTAACCACTCGAATATGATGCGCTGGATAACGCGCTGTTAGCAAGCTGTCCAACAAACTGACATAACCATTGCCCAAGGCATCAAACAGGCCTTCCCCTATCGGTCGCGCTCGGTCGCAATCGGTGATGGAGTCCCCAATTATGACCAATTTACTGTTAGGTTGGATAATCATCTGCTGTTCTCCTGTTTGATGGAAAGCTTTGTTTTGATGTTAAATATGCGTATATTCACTTAACTTATCTAGCAAAAATTTCGGTATTCTCTGTTCTAGCCAATACTGCGGTTTGAATGGAACGTGTCCAGTTATAAATCCGACATGACCGCCATGTTGGGTAAATTCCAGTTGCACAGACGGCGATATTTCATCGAGATTGGGTAAGACTTCGGATGTCATAAAGGGGTCGTCAACCGATTGAATCAAAACGGTACTTACTGTGATCGACTTGAGATATTGCCTAGAACTGGAACGGTTGTAGTAGTCATGGACATCAGTAAAGCCGTGCAATTTGGCAACAACCCGATCATCATATTCCCAGAACGAGTTGATGGTCGATAAATCGCCCAATCCTTTAATCTTCTTAGCGTCTTCCGTATTACCTATAGTTTCCAGATGCGCCAGTTTGTTGTACAAATAGTCTTTCAATTCTTGCAGTAAATGACTGCGGTAGCGCGTTGCAAAACCGTTATCCAGTTTGGTCGCGCAAATCCCTAACAGCAAAGGCACGGAAACAGCCACAGCGGCAAACAAGTTTACGTTTTGTCCTTGTTCGCCCAGCCACTTTAGCAGAACGTTACCGCCTAAGGAAAAACCAGCTGCCGCCATTGGCGTGTTAGGTTCGCGTTGCCGTAAGGTTTGATAAAGAGTGTGAATATCTTGAGTTTCGCCCGAATGATAACAACGCGCTCGGTTATTAGATTGACCGCTACAACCACGAAAATTAAGTGCCGCACTACGCAATCCTTGCTTGTGTAAGGCATGTTGCAGGCCTTTAATATAGCCTGATTGTGAACTTCCAGTTAAGCCGTGAAGCAGAATAACCATTGGCTGACTGCCGATTCCGCAGAAATCAATATCAATAAAATCATCATCAGGAGTTGTCAGCCTTTCTCGATAGTAATCGGGTGGATTGGGATCATTCCTAAATAATGCCGGATAAGTCGTTTGTAAATGGCAATTACTTAGCCACCAAGCGGGTTTAAAAGTTGATGTGTTAGCCATGGCTAGCCTATGTTTTAACTATTGACCACCTAAAATATGAATACTCCAAAACGCCAAAAAACCACTAAATAAGACCAGCGTTGAAATATTTTTTTCTTCGACCTCATGGGCTTCCATCAGCAATTCTTCGGTCACCAGTATAGAGTAAAGCGGCGGCACTAAACGCCAATACACCGCCGATGACAGAATGGGAAGCATCGGCCAACAAAAAGCTACCCAGAAATGCAAATATGAATATGGTTGCCCCACCAGCCACAAATCCAGCGCCAATGATAAAATTATCCATAGAAACATCGATAAAAGTTGCCAGCATCAAGCCATATTAACTCCGGTTGATGACGGTGCAAGCGAGGTTTGATGTTCTAATTTGATAGCCCACAGTTTTAACCCATACATAAACAGGGAGCCTGCCGCAAATGACCCTATCAACACCCATTCCCGGCGCATGCTCACGCTCAATTTCAGGCAGCAGTTCGACCGCCAGTGCCGCTAATACTACACCGGCGGCAAAATGCTGGATCAGACTGCGTGTGGCGTGACTTGGCTGCCAAAGTGAAGCCATGATGCCTTCGCAGGATTCCGACGTGGTTCAAAACGCCACCATAGGAAAAACATTAGGAACGGGGTTTCAAACCCCGCCCCGCGTAAGAAAATAAGATACTTCCCCAGCCGGAGGGGGCATGTTGCCCCGTTCGTAGGTTTAGCGTTGTTCAAAAACGACACCATCGACAAAACGTTAGGGATGGGGTTTCAAACCCCATCCCTCGTGGTGGGCAGGTTTTTTTGCCCACCGTCCACCGTTACAAAGAATTATCCGCATGTGCAGAAAAGCGTTGCCCACCAGCCTGCATATTGCCAAACACCACACGCTTGCTGGACGGGGCATGTTGCCCCGTTCGTAGGTTTAGCGTTGTTCAAAAACGACACCATCGACAAAACGTTAGGGACGGGGTTTCAAACCCCGTCCCGCGTGAAGACCAACCTACAAAATGCCCAACATACGGGATACCAAGCTACACGGCTTATCGGGTTATGGGAGGTGTTGGGCATCTATTTGTTGGCAAAACATTTTTGCCATTAATTTTGGGTTGATCTTTACAACATGCCCCGCTAGTTATATTTAAATTACTTCTTAGTTTTTTGGGGGTAGACGGAGAATTGTCCCCGCTTTGAGGGCAAGCAGAAGGTGAGACAATCTTGCCTTTCCATCTAGGGCCACCTGCAGCAGTACTACAATAACAAGCAAATCCGCTTGTTGCTGGTGAGGTTTTGCTTGGACCTGCATGAAATTCGTAAAGTGTTTTATCGTTTGAATTTGCTTTCCATCCTACAAATAAACCTGAAACAAAAACTATTGCCCATAGACCTAATTGATTTAAATTCATGATAAATCCTCAGACTATATAAAGTTGATAAATGTCAAAAATTAATATGATTTAAGTGGTTCTACATTGAAAACCTCTAAAGACTTTTCATCAAAGCTTACCTTATAAGCTTCTTTTGGTTCAGGCTCTATGTAGTTATTGCCAATATAATAGCCCAAAGATAATGCCAATATATAGGGTATAACCTTCAACACT
>NZ_JBEBKJ010000078.1:0-17058 GCF_040079455.1 Methyloglobulus sp.
TAGGGTCTAGACCCTCTGGATGAAGTGTCAATTAACTAGATAAACAACCCTATCCTGACACATTTTGCCCCCTTTCCTGCTGTCCGTTTTTGGTATACCCAAAATAGACATCAGGGGTCAGTTAGAGATGAACATCTACAATCGTATTTGGAAGAATTCACCTTTCGATTTAACCGGCGAACATCACAAAGTCGTGGCCTGCTTTTCGGCGACTACTTGAACAGGCCGTTGTTACTGGCCCAATAATTGAAAGTGAAATTGCACATGGATTTGATTGGAGCCACCACAAAATATAGTGGGTGGAGGCGCAAGCTGACTACCCCCTTAAATTAAATAAACTATTTTGTGTATAAAATCCACCATATTTTGTAAGTACATTTGTTTGCGCTGTACTGACGATATATATTATATGGTGCTTTAATTCCGACATTTACACATATTTAGGCTTGTTACGCCTTTCCGCAAATCTTTGCGGTCTCCCAAGTTTATGCAAAAATGATCAACTTGACCTTGTCAGCGTGTTTTTAGTTGGGGTTACCACAAAGAAATGAAGGGAAACTACGATTTTGAACTATCAAACAACTCGAAATTATAGTCTTCGCCGTTGCGGCGTGTCTTACTTACTAGATTGTGGTATTGTTCATTTCATACTGTTCGTTATAACAGAAATTTTATGGCATTAACCGCTGCACCAATTGCAAGCACAATCAGCGTGCGCGCAACCCTTGACATGCTCGATGGCCCCTTTTCAGCAATGGCAGAAGGTATATCCCAGGACCTCTATGCTCTATGGCTCGGGTCCGGCATATCTTTTGGTCGTGTGCCAGGACTTCAGCAAGTCGTAAAGCGTGTTCTACAGTTTTTGCAGGAGCAGGTTGTCCCAGGCGATCCCAATTGTCGTTTCCGAAAAGCCCTAGTTACGGTGCTCGGACTAGCCAACCCATCTGCGGACGAGATCACTAGAACTGATATGGAGCGGCCTGTTGAAGATTGGCCTGACCTTTTTGCATTTACCGGTCGGCTTGTCAACAGCTACGCCCGAATGCTTGATGTCTCCGTCGATGGTGAAGATTCTGATTTCCTTCTGTGGGCGGGAATTGATGTGCCGGAAACCTACGCGAATCCTTCAACAACACCTGACGCTGAACATCTTTGCCTAGCCTTGCTGGTGGCGGAGGGTGTGGCCTCCGACATCGCTAGTGCGAACTGGGACGACTTGGTCGAAAAGGCTGTATCCGAATTGGGCAATGGAGCAGCATTGTCAGTGCTAGTTAGGTCAGAGGATACACGAGGCGTTCAAGAAAGGTCGCGACTTTATAAGTTTCACGGATGTGCTGTTCGAGCTGGACGTGATGCCACCAATTACCGTAACAAACTGGTTGCTCGCCAATCGCAGATCAACGGGTGGGCATACGCATTGGAGAATGCCATCATCGTTGATCGGTTAGTTCTTTTGGCGACGACCAAGCGTACTTTAATGGTCGGGCTGTCTGCACAGGATAGCAATATTCAAGGCGTGTTTGCGAAGGCTCAAACACGTATGGAATGGCCATGGCCCTCCCCTGAACTTGCCTGCGTCTTTTCGGCGAACGAACTTGGCATCGATCATCTTGGGCTGCTTCAAAATGTTTACCAGGGTGCATTCTCGGCAGCGAGTAAAAACTCTATATGCGAAGAGGCGCTGTTCAGAGCCTATGCAAAGCCGCTTTTAATTGCTATTGTGCTCCATGTCCTCTTCACTAAGCTCTCCGCGCTTGCGTCAATCGCACCAGGAGTGCTAAATGAGGTGGGGCGAAAAGAGATTGGTGCAGGCATTGTTGCGCTTCGAAACGTCGTAGGCGAACTGGTCGAGGGTGTTGGCCACGAGCTGTTTGTGCGCGAGTTGGTCGCACAAAGCGCAAGGGCATTATCGCTATTTCGAGACGGCAGAGTACCAGCGCTAGGATCGCATTCCTATTATCCGCTATCTCGCGAGAATGTAAATACCACCATGAACGACCCTACTCTCCCAGCATCTGGCTTGCGGGAAATGGCTGTCGGCGTGGGTCTGGTGGGCATGGGGTTGCGTGCTGGTCAATGGTCGCTTAAATCGACTGATCGTGCCGACATAAAGAGTGGAACATTGTGCATCAAAACGGCTGCCCATGCTGCGCACCTATTCTTTGTTGCTAATACTCATACGGCTCTATGTCTTCACTATAATGGACATGTAACTGCTGATGACAATGCCGTAATTGTTCACAGCTTAGAAATACCGCCGATGTTAACACGTTCGCCGTGTAGTGCACCTGGACGAACGGGTAAAATGGTGTTGCGTGAGGTTAGCATTACAGAGTTAATGGGCGAGTCTGAGGATGTTGCGGCTCTTTTTAAACGCTTTCGAGAGGAAACCGCCCTGTGACTGCAACAACACCAGTAGAAAAAGTGGCTGAAGTTTTAAGTGCAGCTAATTTTCGACGCGTTACGACTCCTTTGAGCTTAGCAGGAATCCAATTCGATATCCCGGCCGCGTTCGTTGGAACAGGCACATCGTCAGATCTTATCCTTTTGGTTGATACAGCCTTCGATACAGAGAAACGTATCCAGCAAAAAGTCGAAGGTATCGCGCGAGCGCTAGACTCGATCGGATCAATGCGGCCACTGACAACAGTCATTACGGGTCCTCGACCACTAAGATTGGTTATCGATGCAATGTCGCGCGTATGCAGGGTATTGGCTCTAGGTGTGTCGATTGATGCTAACCAAGACGCTGATATTCTTAACTGGCTAGCCGTCTTACTACCACTGAAATTGCCAGAACCAAGCGATGTGGCGGAGGGCGCAGCGGCGGAGTTCGCGAGCGCCGGTGCCGCTGATCCGGTGACGAAGGCCCTTATCGAAGCATCAAGTCAGGGTGCCGAGGAGGTAGAGCGCTGTTTGAGCATGCTAATTTCTAAACCTCTGGATGATATTGCCGCAGGACACGAAATATGATGCCTCGCCTGAAGTCTATAACGGTTACGGATTTTCGAAGCATACGTGGTTCGGTGTCTGTAGAGCTTGATGCGCCTGTCGTACTAATTCATGGACAAAATGGCGCAGGTAAGACGAGTATCCTTTCGGCTATTGAACTTGGCCTAACAGGCGCAGTGCATTCACTCAGTCGTGGTGGTGACACTGATTATATAGCCCATCTCCCGCACAAGTCAGGAAATCAAGGTCGAGTTGCGCTGACTGTCGATGGACTTGATGGTCGGAGTCAGACAGCGGATTTAATAGTAACGAGCAGCGGCATCCAAAATAGACATTTGCTGGAGGTGGAGCTTAGTCGATTTTTTACTGAGCGATGCTATCTCGCCCAATCCACGCTTGGCCGATTGTTGGAAATTTATCAGCACCAAGACCAAAAACGCAAGAATGACTCAGCTTTGACGAAATTCGTTAAGGATTTACTGGGACTGGATCAATTAGAGGCACTAATTGATGGACTGCATTCTGCAGGCCACGTGACTCGTCTGCGCTTGCTTGCTCCAAGTTATTGGGCCGCTAGTAAAGACGACATTCCTAGGATTGAGAGGGAATTGTTCAAATTTGAGGCGGAGCAAACACAGATTGATACAACTATCGCCAGTTCTCGACTTCGAGTGCAGCAATATTTTGCCGCACGATATCCTGACAATCCCAGCGCTGCGACAACGCCTGAAACTGCTTTACAGTTTGTCCTAGACGATCAGGAAGAAGCTCAACTACAGATAATTGCTCGGGCTCGCCGAGATCTACAAGCCTCAGCAGCACAGTGGAGCTTACTGGTGCAAAACACGCTGGCTGTAGAACGAGCCTCAGTCGAGGCAGAAGAGGGTGAAGCCCGCGCGACACTTGATGCTTGGCGTCACGCCACCGGCAAAGCGCTAGAGACAATTCACCAGGAGATTTTGCCCATCTTCCCAGATATCCCATCTCCGTCTGTAGGCGATCCAGAGCTTGCCCGGTCTGTCGCACATCAGGCCATTGATACAGAACTTCAGCGCATAATATCCCTCCTCGCTCGTGACGCGGTTGATGTGGCAAGGTTGTCTGAGCTTAATCAGAGTATTGAGCGGGGCAAGGCACGAACTTCGGTGCTTGACAACCAGATTGCTGAAAGCGCCGGTTTAACCACGGGGTTGGCCCAGTTATTGGCTCAGCTCGTCTCCCATATACAAACAGAGGATTGTCCAGTATGTGGGCGAGATTACAGCGAAATCTCGTCATCACCGTTGCAAGCGCATGTTTCCGAACGCATTGCCTCGCTCACCGCGCAAGCTGGACGACTTCAAGCATTAGCTACTGACAAGGCTCAGACAGCAGGCCTTGTAACAGCGGCTGAGCGCGAACATGCAGAGATACTCAACCGTAAACTTACTCCGGAACTGCGTGATCAAATGAAGACCCGGCGGGCAAGATTTGAAGAGCTGAAGGCCAAACTTCAAGGCTTAGAGAGAGCTACATCTGAAGGCGTCGCGCTGCAACACCGAGCCTCGATGGCGTTGCAGCGCCTAAGCGATTTCCGTAGCCGCGACGAGCGCTCCACCTCGCTTCGTTTATCTGTGGGGGAAATTGCGCAAAAACTGCGCCAACCCATTCCCGGTACAGCGGAACCGCTTGAAGTGGTGCTGAGGCGGCTTTTAGAGTATACCGAAGCTCAGGAGCGTCTAACTTTAGACCGGCAGCGCACCCGTCTCGAGGTGAACAACGACATAAAAGCCTGGCAATCCGCTGAGATTCGCCGAATTGAGATTAACGAGCTTATTACAAAGATAGAAAATCGTTTACAACAACTACAAACTGCAAAGACGGAGGCTGATCGATGCCTTGAGTTGGCAAAAGATTTAGGCCGCCAAGCGCGTGAAGCGCGGGCGGCAATCGTTAGGCGCGTTTTCAACGAAGAATTAAATAGGGTGTGGAGTGATCTTTTTATTCGACTAGCTCCAGAAGAGCCATTTGTACCTGCATTTGCGTTGCCGGATAAGTCAGGTGGTTCTGTAGAAGCCGTACTCGAAACGCTTTACCGGGCAGGCGGAAAAGGTGGAAACCCACTTGCGATGCTTAGTGCGGGAAATCTCAACACTGCGGCTCTAACGCTGTTTCTTTCGTTACATCTTTCGGTTAGGCCATCGCTGCCATGGCTTATCATTGACGATCCTGTTCAGAGTATGGACGAGGTTCACATATCTCAATTCGCAGCCCTTTTACGCACGCTGGCAAAGCAGCATGGACGCCAGCTAGTGGTTGCCGTTCACGAAAGGCAACTGTTTGATTATCTATCGTTGGAGCTTAGCCCAGCTTTTCCAGATGACCGGCTTATAACTATTGAGCTTGGTCGGGCTGCAGACGGAACGACAATAGCCGTTTATGAGCCAAAAATATATATTCCAGATCGAGCTATCGCGGCTTAATTTACACAATAAAAAGGCCTCTTTTTCTATGTGGTCTAAATTTTAACTAATAGTCCCAATTTTCATGCCTAACCGGTAACCGGTTCAACTCTTCCTTGTAGAATCGCCATTTTGGGATGAACTGATCCATGAATATTATGAAACGGCTGTTATGAGTGGGCTCCAAGAGGTGGGTCATCTCATGCACGACGATGTACTCCAGGCATTCGGGTGGCTTCTTGGCCAGATCGGTATTGAGCCGGATGCTGTTTGAGTGTGGGCTACAACTGCCCCACTTCGTTTTCATCCGTTGCACAAAAAACCTTTCCACCTTGACACCCATAAGCGGCTCCCATTTTGCGATGAACAGCGGGACGGCTTCTTTTAGTTGCTCGCGATACCAGGCTTCAAGAATTTCTTGTTTTCTGCCGTCACTGGTGGCGGGGCGAATCTGAAGGAACATCTTGTTGTGCTTTAGCTCGATTTCCGGCGCAGTGTCTTTTTCAATCACTTTGAGCAGGTAGCGATTTCCCCAAACGTAATGACTTTCGCGGTCAAGATATTCCCGTGGCGTTTCACGCGCTTGTTCGCGTAGCTTTTGCTGCTGCCGCTTAATCCAATCGAGCTTGGTAATGGCAAACACACGGATAGTGTCAATGTCCATGCGTAACGGCGCTGAAATGCGTACCTTGCCAGCCGGTGGATACACACTTAAATGGATATTCTTGATGTCCTTCTGCACGACATCCACGGCAATATCACCAAGATCGAAATGGGTAACCATCAGTATTCGTTTTGTGCCTTGATGATTAAGAAAATACGCTCCACCTCATCAACATTTTGCAATACGCCATAAAGTGCTGCTTTGATGACCTGTTCACGCGTTTGAATGCCACGCCAGCCGTCGGGTCGAGTGCGCTTAATTGTTTCGTCAATCTTGATAGCCAACTCTTCATTCTGCTTAAGGTTGTTATACAGCGCACGACGACCAGGGGTATTTAACGTCTGTGGCGTGTCAGCATTCTGACCCGCTCCCACCTTGTTCGCCAACTCGGCAATCTTTTTTAAGTATTCTTCATACTCAATGGCCTTGGCTTTGCGCTCATCAATAAGTTCGTTAAGCAGTGCAGACATCTTGTCGTAAAAAGCCGGGTCATTCAGGTGTTCCTTGATGATCTTGCTGCGGACATTGTTCTCAATGGTTTCTGCAACAGCATCCTTATTGCCCTTAAGTCCATTTGGCAGGCTGTTTATCGCATTGGCAATGCCCGTTTTGACAATCAACTCCAGCAAAGGCATGTCGTCGAAAGGCGAAATCTTCCTTGGCTCATCGGCTTCGATATAGGTGTCAATCAGGTGCCGCATATCCGCCTCGTAAGCTTTCAGGTCGAGGTTTTCACCACTCGCGTTACGAATGATCTCCCGTAGCTTCAGATATTGATCCAGTCTCTGATTAATGCGCTTGATCTCGGCATCACTGTAACCCGCTTTAACCAATTCATCGGTTATATTGGCATAAGCCCGCACTAAAGCGACAGTGGCTTTATAAAGTGCCGCACGTTGCGGTTCATGCGCTTTCAAGTCGTCTGGAATCTCAGTATTGCCGCAGAAATAATGGATATGCTCCAGTTCACCTTTGGGTGGCGCTACGGGCTCGCACAGCAGAGCAACGGCTTCCAGTGCATTATCTAGCCGCTCCCGTCCTTTGGTCAGGCGGTCTTGCAGCATAATCTCGGGATCGGCACCGCCAGCGCTATGGTCTAGTTCTGAGGTATAAACGGCAATCGCGTTCTCCACCTTCTTGAACAAATCTTTGTAATCGACAATATAGCCATAATCCTTGTCCTCGCCATCTAACCGGTTGGTACGGCAAATAGCCTGAAACAACCCGTGATCCTGCATACTCTTGTCGATATAGAGATAAGTACAGCTCGGCGCATCAAAGCCAGTCAGCAACTTGTCTACGACAACCAACAGTTTCATGTTGGCAGGTTGTTCCTTGAACAATTTCTTGGCATTGTCCTCGTAAGTCTCGGTCTTGGATTTACCTGGCAGTGCTTCCACGTTTTTTAGCAATGCGGTATAGGTGTTGTAGATAAATTGCCTGTCTGTTTCCGTATTTGCGCCGGTGTCTTCCAAGGTAATGTCTTGCGCCTGCGGGTTATAAGAGGTGACAACCGCGCACTTACCTTTAAAGACTGTTTTCTGGAACTGCTCGAAATACTTGCAAGCCTCATAGATGCTTGCTGCTACCAGGATGGCATTGCCCCGTGCGTTATTCAGGCGGGGCTTGACGCTAAAGTCGAAGATAATGTCTTCCACCACCCGATCCATCCGTGACCTTGAACTGAGCACCTTCTGCATCGTGCCCCATTGTTCACGCAGGGCGGCCTTCTGCCAATCATTGAGCGCTTTGGTTTTCACCTCAAACCATGCGTCTATCTTATCCTGTGAGCCCAAATGCTGGTCAATATCCCGGGCCTCATACACGAGGTCGAGTATCACCTCATCTTCCACCGCCTCGCTAAATTTGTAGGTGTGGATGTAGCCGCCAAAGGTTTCAAGGCTGGTGGCCTTATCCTGTTTGAGCAAAGGCGTACCGGTAAAGCCGATAAACACCGCATTAGGCATCAGTGCCTTCATGGTGCGGTGCAACTTGCCGCTTTGGGTGCGGTGGCATTCATCGACAAACACGAAAATCTCGCCCACCGTCCGGCAGGGCTGGGCTTCCAGTTCCTTGATGAACTGTTCAAAGTCCTCCACTCCCCTTTTGCCGAACTTATGGACTAGCGAGCAGAGCAAACGCGGCTTGGCTTGGCCGAGTTGGGTCATCAGGTCGCGTCCGCTGTTGGCACGGGTCATGGTATGGCCCGCAGCAATGAAAACGCCTTCGATCTGTTTATCCAGTTCGTCGCGGTCGGTGACTATCACCACGCGGGCGTTAGGCTTGTTCTCCAGTATCCATTTGGCCAGCAACACCATGACGATGCTCTTGCCGCTGCCCTGGGTGTGCCAGATAATGCCGCCCTCGCGGCGATGAATATAATCCTGTGCCGCCTTGATGCCGAAATACTGGTGCGCACGGGGCAACTTTTTCACGCCGCCATCAAACAACACAAAGTCGTGCATTAGTTCGATAAGCCGTGCCTTATTGCATAGCTTGAGCAGGTATTTATCCAGCTTGAAGTGGCTATTGTCCTCTTCGTCTTCTTTCCATTTCAGGAAATACTTTTCCGCTGTTTTGATAGCACCGTATTGCAAGCCCTCAGAATCATTGCCAGCGAAGATCAACTGCACCGTGCTGAAAAACCACTCGTTGAACTCCGGTTGTTGATTAGATATGTTCTGGCGGATACCGTCGCCGATCGATATACGGCTATTCTTCAGCTCGATCACAGCCACGGCAATACCGTTGACGTATAGTACCAAATCAGGCCTACGCTTGGTGTTGCCGTGGAGGGTGACTTCTTCGGCAATGGCGAAATCATTCTGTGCGGGGTCATCCCAATTGATGAGATTAATCGTTTCGTTGTTTTCACCCGCCGCCGCCTGCACCTGCACACCGAAACGCAGCAGGCTGTATATCGCCTTATTGTTGTCGTAGAGGCTGCGATTGGGGTTGCCTGCCTCGGTGCGAAGCCGGTCAAGTGTACGACTGATCTGTGCCGAGCTGTAACCGTTCTTGCTTAGAAAATCTGTGAGAAGTCCTTCCTCGACATTGCTGTTGCCCTTGCCATCAAACCCAGTGCGGTCAGACCAATCGCCAAGATAGCGATAGCCTAATTCATCGCGGAACAGGGCGATGACACGGTTTTGTGTTGCGCGTTCAGGTTGGCCGACAGTGCTCATGGATTAACGCCTATCTTGTCCACTACCGCGTGTTTAAACCAGTTTGGCATCCGCCCGGATTTCAGTTCCATACAGTGTCCGTCGGTAATTTCGGCCACCAAAACTTGTTGTTGTCCGGAATTGTCGAAGATATAAGCGCGGTTGGAATAACCAATCGCCTCTTTCAGTAAAGCTAACGAACGATGATAGCGGCTGACGATTTTGTCTTCCGGCACGGGATGCCCGCCCATTTTTACCCGATAACGAACCCGTGAGATATTAATGTCAGGGTCTTCGGTAGCGACATAATATAAGTAAGTTCGGTAGCCATACTGCTGCGCCTTTTTCAAGAAAGCCACTTTGTCGGGCGATGACATGACGGTCTCAAAGGTAAAACTTACCCGCGTTAACAGTAGTTTTTGTCGGATAAAATCCGCCGCCACTGAAGCAAAGTAGGCATTGACCGAAACCTCAAAAAAACACAGCTTGTCATCGCTAAAGCGCAATGCATCCGCCTCGTCTAGTAAGTCGGCTTTTTCCAACAACGTCGATTGCTGGAAAAACGTCAAAATCTCTTTTTCTGTTGTACGGACACGATAACTCGCCAAATCGAGAAAATCGCCCCGTTCACGAATAGTTTTCTCAATCTCATCGGGGTTGATATACACCCCCAACAATTCAGGACGGATCACCGCGTTAATCGTACTTTTTCCGGAACCATTAGGGCCTGCGAACATCCGCAAGCGCGGGATGGCATCACTCATGACAATTCCAAGCGTTGCCCTGCCGTTACAGCGGTTTGCGGCTTCAGTTGTTTAAGCACTTTGCGGGTGCCGTCAGGGAATATTTCGACCAACGCACCTTCTTCAGATATAAGTACGCTGCTGCCGGTTGCCAATGCTTGCCAATACGCCTGCTTTACGGCGGCATCGGCCAAGATGGGAATATGTTCTTCTAAAAAGCGCATGCTTTCTTCAGTCATGCTCATTAGTCACCTCGTAAGGTTTAAAGTAAAGTTGAATCATAGCAGCCTGATCCTTCCTGTGAGCAGGTTGTGCATCATGCCCTGTTTGAGTGATCGGGTTTTGGCGAGTTTGGCTTCTAGGGCGGTGATTTCGGTGTCCATGTCCGAGAGGATATTGGCGATGGCGGTTTGTTCGGGAAGTGGAGGACAATTGAAATCAATGTTTTCAATTCTTGATGCGCTTAGACTTGGTACACCTGATGCCTCATTATAACTACGCCAATTGATGGTATTGAATTTATAAAAGATGAACTTTGTATCTGCGTCGAGTGAAATTTCTGTGAAAAATAAAGTGTCAATTGTCCAAAACGGAGTGTCGATAAACTGAGGGACGTCGATCGTCCCTTTTCTACCAATGAGAACCGAAGGTTTGTCGTATAGATAATCGTTTGTACGCCCAATTTCACCGCCACTTGCAAGGATCGGATATTTCCCATCAGCAAGGACGATGTCATGTTGGCTTTTGCCGTGACGAACTTTCAACACATCCCCTAACCTCTTCACCTCCCACTCCCCACTAAACTCCGGCAGACGTTTTTTGCCGGTAAGCAGTTCCTGCATGGCACCTTGTTTGATGTGGCGTTTTTTGGTTATGAGTTGCTCAAGGGATTCGATAAGGGCATCCGCATCACTCAATGCCTCGGCAATAGCTTCTTGTTCGGCTTTGGTGGGCGGGAGTGGAATTGGCATTTTCGCAATCATTTCTCGCCGAACAGAATCTACGGACGACTTTGCTGTCATCTGCATTATCCTGTTGTAAAAGTGATTGCTAAAATAGAGATAGAAGTAATATCCGTTTATACGTTCGCTGAAACCACTCATGCGATAGACGCGTTGATGAGCATCAAATTTACCATTAATATAGTGGAACACCTTTCCAGTTCCAACCCCATCACCAGCAGTAAGCACGGCTTCCCCATCGAATGAATAACTATTGATCCGCTCGACGGTTTGAGATCTCACGAAGAATGGGTATTGACCATCAGCTTCACGATCTTGGGTATTTTTGCTCCCAGTGGTGATATGGGCGATATTATCTATGAAATCTAAGTCCCAATCCTCCGGAATCACCCCGACCTCTGTCTGTTTGTATCTTGGCTTCAGTTCGACACTCATTGCTCCGCCTCCCGTAATACCAATACCAGATCAATGAGTGTGTAAGCTTTTTTCTTATTGATTAGGCTAACGTGTACAAAAAATGGCGGTTTTAATGATATGTTTTGCTTATGCGCACAAGAAAAGGTGGTTTTTTGGGTATCTCTTGCGATCATGCACACCATTGCCCTTTTATTGTGTGCACTGATCATGCGACTACCTTTCCTGCGCTCAAGCCGCACCGTGTGTGAGCCATCGAATTTGCACTCATGTTGACGATTCAGGGTTACGGGCTGATTCAAGCAATCGCTGCCAATCTGCTTCGGAAGGTAACCGATCTTTATATTCTTTCGGTAGTTTTGGATAGAGCTGGTAAGTGGCTACGCCGATCGCATTCGCTTTGGACTTCAAGCTGAATTCGACTTCCAATTGGTCCCGCTCCGCGCACAAAATGATGCCAATAGAGGGATTCTCGTCCGGCGCGCGCACTTTATCATTCAACACTTCCAAATAGAAATCCATCTTGCCCGCATATTCGGGGCGAAAGCGCCCCATCTTGAGTTCGACCGCAACCAAACAATTCAGGAATCGGTGATAAAACAGCAGGTCAAGGAAATATTCGTTCTCACCCAAGGTAAGGCGATATTGGCTACCCATAAAGCAAAACCCATAGCCCAGTTCAATCATAAAGTCTTTGAGCCTGGCGATGAGCCGTTTCTCCAGCTCACGTTCATGTACGGCTTGGTTTATGCCCAGAAATTCCAAGCTATATCGACTTTTCATGGCTTCATCTGCTTGCTCGGCCAAATGCTGCGGTAGCGCCGTCTGAAAGTTGTGGGTCTTGTCTTGCAAACTGGCTTGGTAGGCATTGGCCTTAATTTGGTTAAGTAGGACGTTACGAGTCCAACCCAGCTTGGCGGTCGCTTCCAAATAGTAACGGCGTTCCGCTTCATCTTTTAGCTTTTGAAAGACCAGGATGTTTTGTCCCCAGGGAATTTCTGCGACAAGCTGTCGCAGAAATTCGGGTGCGTTGGCATAGGTTTCATAGAAACGCTTGATGTCCCACAGGTTACGCGATGAAAAACCGGTCATGTCGGGGAATTCATTGCGCAAATCAGCGGATAGCTGATCGACAACCGCGTGACCCCAACCCAAATCTTCTTGCCGCTCCACAATCATCTTCCCCAGCGACCAGTAAAGCCCGATGAGGCTGCGGTTAACTGCGCGTACAGCACCGATGCGGCTTTGGGCAACCTGCTTTTTAATGTCGTGCAGGAAATCCTGATAACGGCTGTTGGGTTGTGGCGTGATGGTGCTCATAATGTAAAGCCCATTTTTTGCAGGTGCGCATCCACTTTCGCGCTGAGCTTTGCAACGGATTCCGTCAATAAGGGTAGTGGGGATTCATAACGTTCGGCCAACTCTTTAACGCGCTGGGTCAGCGTTTGGCTGATGCGATCCATTTCGCCGTGGATAGCGGCACTGATGGCGGTAAGCCATTTGTCTTCCACCACCAGCATCTTGATCTCGGCCTCGGTGAGTGCGGGGTATTTGTTGTAAGCCAATGCATCTAGTGCGGCCTCGGCTTCTTTCAGAGCTTTTTTGAGATCGGTCTCTTGGGCGTTCAGTTTCAACCATAAGCTGAGGGCATCCGCCTCTTCTTTGGCTTCTTGGTCGCCTTTGATTTCTTTCAACCTAGCGCTAATGTTGGCTTTGTTAACCTTATCCAGTTCAGAGAATGCACCTTCTTCGCCACTGTGTTCTTCTTCCAGTTCGGTTATTTGGGCGCTGATACTTTCCAGCTTTGCTTCCTGCTCACGGATGGTTGTTTGCTGTGCTTGGAAGTAGCGGTTGACGATAACTTGCTTGGGTACGAGGTCGCAAGTCCAGCCTTTGTCGATTTCCTTGATAGTTTTGCCGTCCTTGTTTTTCTTGGCCTCTATGATCCGGTAGGTTGTAGCCTTCCAGCCATCGGCGGCAATCAGGTAACAATCGTCCTGCATGGTCGTAGACCAGTAGTCCATGAGGTGCTGATAGACATCGTATTTATTTATCAGCGGCTTGCCGGTGTAATGAGCAAGTAATTCTTCGGCGAGCTGGGCGATGACGGTCTTGGGGTGGCAGTCTACTTCTAGGCTTCTAAGTGTTACGGTGCTGTGCTGCTGCCAATCAGCAAACAAGGCATTCATGCTCTCGATGAAAGTGACGAACTCTGGATGTTCGTAAATAGTGGGTTTGATGGCTTGTTTGGAACCGGCCAAATCAAGGTAGCCGGGACGGTTGGCTTTAAACAGGGTTTCCCGAAGTTGTGGACAAACTTCCCAATACGACTGCAAGGCATCCACATCTGTGCCGGGAATGCCGCCCTTCAGGTGTCCCTCAATGTCCTGGATATCTTCAGCTTGTTGGCTGTCGATATAGCGCGGGATGTTGAGGTTGAACTCATTCTTTTCAATTTCTTCAACGCTGACCATACGTGAGTATTTGGCAATCTCGAGCCGTTTGTTGAAAACATCGACAATCTGGTGGATGTCCATATCACGCAAGCGGTTCTTGTTACCGTCTTTCATATAGCCGCTGCTGGCATCAACCATAAAAATGCCTTTACGGGTGTGGGCGTTTTCTTTATCAATCACGATGATGCAAGCGGGAATGCCTGTACCGTAGAACAAGTTGGCTGGCAAGCCGATAATGCCCTTGATGTAGCCCTGTCGAATAAGGTTTTTGCGGATGTCGGCCTCGGCATTACCCCGAAACAAAACACCATGTGGCAGAATACACGCACCTTTGCCGGTACTTTTTAGTGAACGGACGATGTGCAGTAAATAGGCGTAATCGCCTTGCTTGGCTGGCGGCGTTCCGAAATGCTGGAAACGCTCGTGTGGGTCGTTGAGCGGATCGATACCCGTGCTCCAGCGTTTGTCGCTGAACGGCGGATTGGCGACCACATAGTCAAACGTCTTGATCTGGCCGTTATCACTGGTAAATAACGGATTAGCCAATGTGTTACCTTGCCTTATCAAGGCTGTCGGGTTGTCATGCAGGATCATGTTCATGCGAGCCAAGCCGGAAGTGGCGGCATCTTTTTCCTGCCCGTAAAGCGTTACCTTGGCATGGGCTTCGTCGCCCACTTTCAGCAACAGCGATCCTGAGCCGCAGGTAGGGTCATAAACGGTGGTGTCATTGGTTGTGTTCGCATCGCGGATACCAATAATCTGCGCGATGACGCGGCTAACTTCGGCAGGCGTGTAAAACTGACCTTTGCTCTTACCACTTTCGGTGGCGAAGTGGCGCATCAGGTATTCGTAAGCATCACCAAGAATGTCGTCGCCTTCCGCGCGGTTCTTGCTGAAGTCGAGCGCCTTATTTTCAAATATCGAGATGAGGTTGGTGAGCCGCTCTACAATTTCCTGTCCGCTGCCTAGCTTGCTCGGGTCATTGAAGTCGGGCATGTCGGACAATTTGTTGGCATTGGCAAGCGGTGCAATGATCTTTTTGTTGATCTGGTCGCCGATGTCTGGCTTGCCCTTGAGCGCGACCATACCCTTAAAGCTGGCCCCTTCGGGAATGGTGATCGGGGCGTATGGAACGCCGTCATATTTATCGCTGACGTATTTGACAAACAGCAGGACGAGGACGTAATCCTTGTACTGGCTGGCATCCATGCCACCACGCAATTCGTCGCAAGATGACCAAAGCGATGAGTAAAGCTCCGATTTTTTTATCGCCATGTAGTCGTGCCCTTGTTAATTACCTAAATGGAAGCAAATAAATATATATTGATGTTGCGTATACGGATAGAGCAAGTCTAGCATTTTGGGTAGAAATAATGCTTCGGCTATTGTTTATTGTTCTTGTTGGATCGTTTGATTCTGCTGGATAGGCGCAACCTTATAAATTGTCGTGCGTGACACTTTAAAGCGGCGGGCAATCGTGCTAACCGGAATTTTACTATCATCTATCAACGTTTTAATTTCACTTATCTGCTGGGCATTCAACTTCGGTTTTCGGCCACCCAACCTGCCCCGCGCACGGGCGGCAGCAAGACCGGCATGGGTGCGTTCGCGTATCAGATTTCGCTCAAACTCAGCCAATGCAGCGAAAACATGGAACACTAACTTACCTGACGCGCTGACTGTCTCTATTTTCTCAGTAACACTCTCGAAGCCAATGCCTTTCTGCTCCAATTCGGCCACAATTCGTACCAAATCAGGCAAATTGCGGCCTAACCTATCCAAACGCCACACGATAAGTGTATCACCCGGTTGAAGCAACTTGCAGCATTGGTCAAGTTCTGGTCGAACAACGGACTTACCGCTGGCGGTTTCTTCAAAAATAACCGAGCACCCAGCCCGTTTAAGGGCATCCCTCTGCATGTCGAGGTTTTGGTCATCTGTCGAAACGCGGGCGTATCCGATGCGTTGATTCATTAACAATTGAGCGAAATTGAAAAATTGACGGGAATTTTAACACTTGAGCCTATAAAAATATGCAAAATAGCTCCTTCCACCCCAAAAAAACATCTGCTTGGACTTAACCGTGGGACTGAAGGCACAAATTTGCCGAGCGGATCATTAACGACGCAGCTTGCAACAACGGTATTGAAGTTATTTATTTTGGTATTTCATCATTTTATCTAATGTTTTGGCGTTTCGATGCCGCTAATATAAGTATCGTTTTTGTGGAGATTTTAGAAATTAGACTAATGGTTCATTTTGTCCCGTCCCAACACAGCAAAAATAGCGAAAACCAACGTGCCACGTTATCATTCAGTACTGGCCGTCCCTTGTGGCAGAAGATGCCTAACCAATCTTACAGAAAGGAATTAGCTAATGCCTGATCGAAAACTGATTTTGTTATTAGTCGTTGCAACCATTGCTTGCTTCATTACAGGCGTGATAACCACTCCTGAGAAAAAATATGATCTACTAATCAATTCATTGAGTGTGGGATTCGTCATTAGCGCGATATTCTATTTTATAGTTGTATATCTTCCTGAGTACCAGAAAAAAGGCCGTGTTTTCAGGAGCATGGAGAGACAATACAAAGTTTTTAAACAATCTTGTATTCTAACATTTCTTATTTTGAGTAACTCCCAAGAATACGAGCACAGAGAAATGCTTTTGGATCAAGAGGAATTCAAGCGTTACTTCAAAAATAATAATATAAACAATGAAAACAGATGGGATGCCGTAGCAAATGGCATCCAACGTAACGAGTATTATTTAAACGAAATCTTATATGAACTTAGATTACTTAATGATGAAATAAAGTTCGTTAGAAATACCATAGACATACATGATGAAGATGTTTTTCAGTTCCTAAATAAACTATCACAAATAATACACAGAATGGAATCAACAAAACCGGATTATGATGAAATTAAGTCCTTCTGCCGATTTCTTTGGGAACTATTTACCGGCTGGAGCTTTGTTGATGGATATAGAAAAACAGACTTAATTAACGATATGATTCAGCGTCTCAAATAGAAAATAACACAAATCTGCACACTTTGTTTTGGCTCCGAGCATGGCGTAAAGATGACTAGATATTTCGGCACGAAATACCTAATGCTTGTATCAGAATCTGAAAAAATATTACTTAACCAGACTGTTCACCAAACGACCGTTTGCGAGACATTTAGCTCTAGATCAGGTTGCTTGTTACATTTCTGCGGAAAAAACGAAATATCGGCCAACCTCTTAAAGATTTAAAGGC
>NZ_JBEBKJ010000079.1:0-16610 GCF_040079455.1 Methyloglobulus sp.
ATGGACATGCTGAAGTCGAATCCAGAACGCATACGCAGCTTCTTTCAGGATAAGAGAGTCAAATATGCAGCTTAAAACTTCTAAAGGCCGGATCAATAGTAAAAGGTTGGTTTATTTTCATTAAGACGAAATATACCAACCTCAACACCCCGCTTGACTGGCGCACTTAACACACATACTGGAATAAGGTACGGCTTCCAGACGCTCTTTTCTGATGGGTTCGCCGCACAATTCGCAAATGCCATATTCGCCACTATCTATTCGGGCGATGGCTTGTTGCACCCGATCCCGTTCTGCCCTGGCGGCATTGCCTAAGTAATCTAACACTTCGTCATTTTCTGACTGTGTGGCTTGTTCTGCAAAATCTTTTTCCAATGGCTCATCCGTATGTTTTACGTCGTTAGTTATCTTGGTCAGACGGTCATCCAGCTCCTCTAACATGTCAATCAGATGGCTGCGTACTTCTTCGTACTCTTTCATTGCACTACTCCTGCCTTTGTTTGCTTTGCCGTTTAATTTCAGGCTTTGTTCTATACTAAGGGCAAAATTTTAATATGCAAGCATCCTACCACTAACTATGCAAAATGACATCCAGCGACTACTTAAAGAAGCCAATCAGGTTATTCTCGGCAAAGAACGGCAAATCCGTTTAGCGGTGTGTTGCCTGTTGGCGCGCGGCCATTTATTGATTGAAGATATTCCAGGTGTTGGCAAAACGACTCTGGCACATACGCTGGCTAAGTTATTGGGCATGAATTACCAGCGTATCCAGTTTACCAGCGATATTTTACCGGCTGACATAATCGGTGCATCCGTTTTTGATGGCAAAAACCATGAATTCAAATTTCATCCAGGGCCGATATTTAACCAGATGGTGTTGGCTGATGAGATTAACCGTTCGACACCCAAGGCACAAAGCGCGCTACTGGAAGCGATGGAGGAACATCAAGTTACTGTAGAAGGAGTCACTTACCAACTCCCCAAGCCTTTTTTCGTGATCGCCACGCAAAATCCTTCACACCAGATCGGCACCTTCCCTTTGCCTGAATCGCAATTGGATCGTTTTTTAATGCGTATTGAGTTGGGTTATCCCGATCCAAAATCGGAGCGGCAATTACTGACGGGCGTAAATAGGCATAACCTAATTAGTTCATTATCGGCGCAGATTACACCGCAGCAATTACAGAATCTGCAACAGGCAATTACGGAAGTGCATGTGTCCAGTGCCTTACTGGATTACTGCCAAGCCATAATTAACTTCACCCGCGAATCACCCGAATATCATTGTGGCTTATCGCCAAGGGCTGGGTTAGCGCTGCTGACTGCTGCCAAAGCCTGGACGTTTATGGATAATCGTGATGCAGTCATTCCAGAGGATATACAAACCGTATTGGCGGCGGTTGCTGGGCATCGGCTGCGATCAGGCAATAACGATTCTGTAGCCATTGTTGCGCCTATTTTAACTAAGGTTGCTGTCACTTGAACCTAAATACTTTAAAAGAACGTTATGGGCTGGATCGGTTTTTCCTCGGTGAGCGGAGGCCGGACGGCTTACCGTTACTCCTAAACCAGCGGCGGATATTTATTTTACCGACGCAACGCGGTTTGGGCTTCGGCTTATTGATTCTGTTGTTGGCGCTGATTGCCTTTGTGTACAACAATAATCTGGCTTATATGCTGGCATTTTTGCTGGGCAGTATTTTTTTTATTACCATTTTGCACACCTATAAATCTTTGGCAGGATTGACTGTTCAAGAAGGTCAAGCGACAGAGGTATTTGCTGGTGAGGCTGCCGGATTTGGTGTGCATATCAATAATCCGACATCGGCTGAACGCCAGAATATCCAGCTAAAATTGAAAACGGCTGAAAATTTCCACCTAAAGGCAAATAGCAAAGCTCATTTAATTTTGTACGACCTCACCCGGAAACGGGGCTGGCATCCGGCGGGAACGGTCACCATTTCCAGCACTTATCCATTAGGTTTATTCCGTGCTTGGTCACCTATTCGTTTCAATGCCAAAGCCATTGTGTATCCCAAGCCAGCAAACCAGGAGATCCCATTCCCGGAAATAGGAGCAACAAAAAATCAACAAGGGCAGTTTAAAAAAGGCGGCGATGAGTTTTATGGACTGCAGAGTTATCAGGCTGGCGACCCTATCAAACACCTGCACTGGAAAGCCTACGCGAAAGGGCTGGGCTTATTCAGCAAACAATATGGAGGAGAGAGCTCGGCAGAAATCTGGCTGGATTACGGACATGCACCCGGACAGTCACTTGAGGAACGCCTGAGCAACTTATGCCGCTGGGTGGTCGATGCCGAACAATTAGGTGTCGCTTACGGATTCATTATTCCTGGTTTGCAGATAGAGCCGGGGAATGGTCCTGCACATTACCGGAAATGTCTGGAAGCGCTGGCTTTGTTTAATCTATGAATCCTGCCCATAACAAAGAAATACTGATTTTTTTGCTGTCCTCGATTGGCTTGATAGTGCTGCCCCATGTGTCTCATCTGCATTGGGGGGTGTTCGGCTTTTTTTGCCTGCTGCTTGTTTGGCGATTTATCTGTATCTGGAAGCCCGACCGCTTACCGACTTTTCCAATTATTTTACTTCTGATAGTTTGCGGAATGGCGATTCTGTACACCCAACACCGTGGCATTTTAGGGCGCGACGGCGGTACTAGTTTATTTGTGATTGCGCTGGGTTTGAAATTAATGGAGATTAAAAGCGAACGCGATCTTTATCTGATTAATTACCTTGCATTTATTGTTGCTGCCTCCCAGTTTTTGTATGAGCAAAGCATACTGATGGCAGCTTATATCCTGTTTGTTTGTTGCGTGTTGCTTGCAACGTTGGTATTCATCAATAGCCATGTTGCTAACACAACGGTTGCGCTCAAAAAAGCGGCAGTGATTATTGCACAGGCGGTACC
This sequence comes from Methyloglobulus sp., assembly GCF_040079455.1. Classification (GTDB taxonomy): domain Bacteria; phylum Pseudomonadota; class Gammaproteobacteria; order Methylococcales; family Methylomonadaceae; genus Methyloglobulus. Next base: position 2,933 of record NZ_JBEBKJ010000079.1, read on the forward strand.
CATGGCTATTGTGGTTTTCATATTATTTCCGCGAGTTGAAGCGCCGAAATGGCTAATGTTTAATGATAAACCACAGACAAAAATGGGCTTAAGCGACACCATGGAGCCCGGTTCTATCACCGATCTGGGCATGTCGGATGAGCTGGTATTCAGGGTTAAGTTTGCCGGAGCGATTCCGCCAGCAAAACAACGCTATTGGCGTGGCCCGGTAATGACCCAAACCGACGGCAAAAAGTGGACGCAAGCAAGGGATTTATCTTATCAAGCGTATTTAGATAAGCCGACTTTTTCAGGAAAGGCTTACCAGTACACCCTGTTGATGGAACCGCAGGAAAAAGACTGGGTATTTGCTTTGGATATGCCTGCCGAATTTCCTAAACCATTGGGCCAGAATGCGAACTATCAATTGCTAACATCGGACGGCCTGGATAAGCGCACCGAATTCAAATTGACCTCTTACCCGACCTACAACACAGGCTACATTACTAAAACCGAATACCAACATGCCCGACAGCTACCGAGTGCGCCATCGGATAAAATCAAACAATTAGTCATTCAATTGCACGGCTTCGATAGTGCGCCGGACGTGTTTATTAATCAGTTACTCAATCATTTTAGGAAAGAAGATTTCCATTACACCTTAACACCACCGTTAATGGAACAAAATCCGATTGAAACCTTTTTATTCGAAACCCGGAGCGGTTTTTGTAGCCATTATGCCTCGGCCTTTGTTTACTTGATGCGGGTGGCCGACATTCCTGCACGAGTCGTTACTGGCTACCAGGGCGGTGAACTAAATGCGGTGGGAAATTTTCTGGAAATCAAGCAAGCCGATGCCCATGCCTGGGCGGAAGTATGGCTGGATAAGCAAGGCTGGGTCAGGTTTGATCCGACTGCCGCCATTGCACCTGAACGGATAGAGAAGAACATCGACATTGCCCGATTGATGCCAGGCGGACTGATAAGTTATGCAGCCCCTAATACGGGGCAAGGGGCATTTAATTTACTAAACAAGGCAAGACAGTTATGGAGCCATGTCGATTATAACTGGCAGCGTTGGGTCATCAATTACAACAATGCCAATCAAGCCAGTTTCCTGTCGACATTCGGTATCGAGGATTTTAAAACCATGGTGTACTGGATGATGACAATCGTTGCTGTCATCACCGCCATACTCAGCCTGTTTTTATTTCATCAAAGACCCAAAACCTCTGACCGTACCTTGATTGTTTATAATCGCTTTTTAAAGAAAATCGCCAAGGCGGGATTGACTAAAAGCACAGGCGAAGGTGCAAGGGATTTTGCTGAACGCATTAAGCTCAAACTGCCGGAACAGGTTGACTGTATAGAAGAGATAACCGTCGCTTTTATCAACCAACGCTACGGCAAGAAACCGGCTGAAGAGGGTTTTAGACGGCTGGATAGTTTAGTTAGCTTGCTTAATGTCAAAATATCATTAAGGCCGTAAGGTGGATACAGCTACAACACTGACCCACCATCATGAGTTAAGTTATAATAGGCACTAAATTAATTATTAAAACTTCTTATGCTCACCTACCCTCAAATCGACCCCGTACTGATTGCCATCGGACCGTTAAAAATTCACTGGTACGGCTTGATGTATTTGGTTGGTTTTGCAGGAGTGTGGGTGTTGGGGCAAAAACGGGCGCAGCAACCGTGGTCGCCGCTCAAGCCGGAAGCGATAGAGGATTTGGTGACTTATGGGGCGATGGGCGCTATTTTGGGCGGCAGGATTGGGTATGTGTTATTTTATAATTTCACTGAATTCCTCAGTAATCCACTGATTCTGTTTAAGATATGGCAGGGCGGAATGTCTTTTCATGGTGGCATGTTGGGTGTGTTTGTTGCTATGTGGCTGTTCGGTAAAAAACAGAACTGTACCATGCTGCAACTGACCGACATTATTGCACCGCTTTGTCCTATTGGTTTGGGTGCTGGCCGACTCGGAAATTTCATCAATTCGGAACTTTGGGGACGGACTACCGATGTGCCATGGGCGATGGTATTCCCTAATGGCGGGCCACTTCCCCGCCATCCTTCACAGCTTTATGAGGCTTTCCTGGAAGGTGTGGTGTTATTTGTTGTCCTCTGGATTTACACCAGTAAGCCCAGGCCGACTATGGCAGCAACCGGCCTAGTTCTATTTTGTTACGGCTGCTTTCGATTTTTTGTCGAGTTTTTCCGTATGCCCGACGCGCAACTCGGCTATCTTGCGCTGGATTGGGTGACTATGGGACAGATACTATCCACGCCAATGATTATCATTGGCGCGGTTTTATTTTATTTTGCATATAAAAAGGCTGCATGAACCAATACTTGCAGTTACTTGACAAAATTCTTCAGGACGGAACTCTAAAAGGAGATCGAACGGGCAGCGGTACGCTGTCGATCTTTGGTTATCAGATGCGGTTTGCGTTGGCAGAGGGCTTTCCTTTAGTCACAACTAAAAAAATACACTACAAATCCATCATCCATGAATTGCTTTGGTTTTTGAAGGGCGATACGAATATCGGCTATTTACGTGAACACAATGTGAATATCTGGAATGAATGGGCAGATGGGCAAGGTGAGTTAGGGCCTGTTTACGGTTACCAATGGCGATCCTGGCCTACGCCAAATGGCGATTCTATCGACCAGATTCAGCAGGCCATCTATCAACTGAAACAGACACCCAACAGCCGTCGCATGATTGTTTCCGCGTGGAATGTTGCTGATTTACCGGATGAAAGCGTTAGCCCTCAGCAAAATGTAGCAAACGGCAAAATGGCTTTAGCCCCTTGCCATGCGTTTTTTCAGTTTTATGTGGCGGATGGCAAGCTCTCTTGCCAGATGTATCAGCGTAGCTGTGATACCTTTCTGGGCGTACCGTTCAACATTGCCAGTTACGCTTTGTTGACCCACATGGTTGCTCAGCAGACTAACTTACAAGTGGGCGATTTTATTTGGACGGGCGGTGATGTTCATTTGTATCTAAACCATCTGGAACAAGCCAAGCTACAATTAACGCGTGAGCCATACACACTGCCAACCTTATTAATCAAGTGCAAACCGGAATCGATTTTTGATTACCATTACGATGATTTTGAAATTACGGATTATCAAGCCCATGAACACATTAAGGCAGCTATTTCCGTTTAACAAGACACAAACCGCAGCTATCAAACAGTAAAAATTAATGAGCATAAGACACAAAGCCCACCCCTGGCATGGCATAGAAGCTGGAGATAACGCCCCGGACATTGTAACGGCGTTCATCGAAATCGTACCGTCCGATACCATCAAGTATGAAATCGACAAGATTAGTGGATATCTCAGGATAGACCGGCCACAAAAATTTTCCAACATGATTCCAACGCTTTACGGCTTTATTCCACAAACCTACTGTGCCGAGGAAGTGGCTGAATATGCGGAGATAAAATCAGGTCGAAAAGTAGCCAGAGGTGACGGCGATCCACTCGATATTTGCGTGCTCAGCGAACGGAGCGTAACGCATGGGGATATTCTGGTACAGGCAGTGCCTATCGGAGGCTTTCGTTTGTTAGACGACGGGGAAGCAGATGATAAGATTATTGCCGTTATGAAGGGCGATGAGTTTTATCGGCAATGGAACGATGTTTCTGATTGTCCCCCTTCCTATATTGACCGCCTAAAACATTATTTCCTAACGTATAAGCATTTACCCAGCGAGCATCTTATCTGTGAAATCACCCAAGTCTACGGTCGAGAAGAAGCGCACGAAGTGATCAAACGTGCTATGGCAGATTATCAGCATCACTATGGATACTACACAACGTAAATCATCTTAGGTATTAAGAGTAAGCCGCTAATCTCAAAAATTGGCATTACATCACAAACTTGGCTAGCATTTATTGCTATTTCAACCATTTCAACTAACATAAAACCACTACTTAGCTCGGTGGAGAATTTTATGGCACTTTTTGACGGTATTAGACGGCAACTACGTTCGGTTATCGAATGGCGCGATGCCAATCCCGATGCTTTGATTCATGAATGGAGCGACAACGGCGACGAAATCAAGAATGCGTCCAAGCTGATTGTCGGTCCAGGGCAAGGCTGTATTTTCGTTTATGAGGGCAAGGTGCAAGCGGTGCTCGAAGAGCAACGTTTGATCGACCTGGAAACAGCCAACATCCCATTCTGGTCGACGGTCAAAAACTTCATGCAGTTTTTTGAAAGCCATCACAAAGTCGGCATTTACTTTTTTAGGCGCACGGAGATCCTAAATCAAAAGTGGGGTACGACTTCAAGCATCAAGTACGAAGATCCTAAATACAAATTTCCTGTAGGATTAAAAGCTTACGGCAATTACAGCTACCGTATTTCTGATGGACGCGGTTTTTTCGTCAATGTGGTTGGTAGCCATGGCGATTTTTTGGTTGAAGATTTCCGTAGGGTCATGTCCGAACGGATTATTCATCCGCTGAGTGACTTTCTCGCCGAAAGCAAATATTCCTACGCCGATATTGATGCCAGTCGTAATGAAATATCTGACGGCGTATCGGCAAAATTAAATGCCGATTTTGGCAAACTCGGTTTTGAGATGACCGACTTCCGTATCGAAGGCACGAACTTCGACGACGAAACCCTTACGCGCATCAACCGTATTGCCAATGTAACCGCAGAAGCGCAAGCGGCACAGGCAGCAGGCGTAGATTATGCTAAACTGCAGCAGCTTGAAGCCATGCGCGAAGCAGCACGTAATGAAGGCGGCGCAGCAGGTGCTGGCGTAGGTTTAGGCGCAGGTATTGGCTTAGGGCAAGTAATGGCACAAGGGATGCAAAGCACAGCTGTCGCTCCAACAGCACAACCTGATAACGACGCTGCGGGTAAATTGGCGCAACTCAAAGAACTCAACAAGGATGGCTTGATTTCCGACCAGGAATACGCCGACAAAAGACAAGCTATTTTAGACGCGTTGTAGTCTGGTGCTATTAACTTATGGCTAGATGCACTTCCTGTTCAGCACCGCTACCTGCCAATACTAATCGTTGCAATTTTTGTGATACCCGCAGCGATGTAGATTTACATGCCAAGCATCCGTATAAAGTAGAAAAACTGCTCAGCAAGCGTATTTGTCCAAACTGTGACAAATCACTACAAACTATCCGCTTAAAAACGCCAGAGCCGTTAGCGATTGAACGCTGTCAATCGTGCTTTGGCTTGTTTTTCGATAAAGGTGAAATAGAGCTGATTATGCAAAGCTCGGTTTCCAATGTCTTTGATATCAATCACGAACACATCGACAATATCAACAAAGACCGTTACCGTAAACCCCAAAAAATACGCTATCTTAAATGCCCCGAATGCCAAAGGCACATGAACCGCGTCAATTTCGGACAGCGCAGCGGCGTGGTTGTAGACCAGTGCGTTATTCATGGTATCTGGCTGGATAGCGGTGAATTGACGCATCTGTTGGAATGGAAAAAAGCCGGCGGGCAACTTTTACACAAAGAATACGCTGTCGAGATGGAAAGGCAAAAACAACACAAGCAGAATGTCCTTCCCGGCAAGGCAGCCGATTATTCTAATACCAGCGGTAGTTTTAGTAGTACGCTGGAGGTGGATTTAATTGAAACAGTGGCGGGGTTGTTGGGTAAGTTGTTTTAATGTTATTAATAAGTGACCGGGAAAATGCATAATTTCATTGATTTTTGGTGAGAAGGGACACTGGAGTGTCAGGGGCTGCATTCCCGCGCCGGAGCGTGGGAACGATAAAATGGGCAGGTTTTTTTGCCCACCATTTACATCGACATTTTGTTCCGCGTGGGCACGAACAGCATGTGCCCACCCTACACGGCTTTTCAGGTTGTTCGCCACACTAAAGCGGCTTTTCATTTGACTAAATAGAAAAACCTCAAATATTCACATTTTATATCTATTTGTTTTCTTGAGTTTTTAACCATCTAAGCGTATATATTGTCTGCAATTTCGTTGATGTAAACGCAGTGGTCATTCATGAGAAAACGCAACCAAACACCCATTTGGCAACCTAAACATACGCAAACGGAAACCACGCCGAAAATCCCTGCGCTGGAAAAACTGGCGGCAACGCGATTAGCTTTAGAAAACTGCTGTTGGAGTTAAGCTTAATCGTGGTCGCTGTCATCGGTTTAGGCTTACTGATTATAATAAGCAATTTTTTAACGCTATTGCACTAAGCTTGCTCTGTAGACATTAGTTCGCTACCATTATCTGACTGAGCGTAAAAATTAACAAAATAATTATTCCTACAACCTTTTCAAGAAAGTACAATATGCCTCCTATAAAAAAGAAAGAAAGTAGCCTAAAAGAATACCTACCTTATGGTGCTTTCGTTTTGACGTTAATAGGTGTCTTTATTGCCGTAAATACTTTTGGTGAATACCGATATGGAAAAGGGTTAGAAGAAAATAAAGGCGAAATTGAAATTACCAATCTTAAGAAAACAATATCTGAAAACGAAGATAAAATTAAAAAAAGTAAACATTGGTCTAAGTTTTTGCAGCTTTTTTTGGATTATTTGCTTGAAAAGCAAAAACATCCAAACGGGATCGAGTCCTCAGCGCAAGCAAAAAATTTTGCCGACTTTCTTAAGGAAGATGGAATTGGAGACCAAAAGGGCATTGATAAGTGTACAGACGTTTCATTTGAGACAGATACAATTCGCAAATATACCATTCCCGCAGAAATAAAAAAAATTGTCCATCCAGATTATTGTAAAGATACTAAATGATACGGGGATTTCCACGGCTAATATCTAAGTGCAGTATCTACTTGGTTGTTAGCCTTTTTTTAATAATCAATTGGATACCGTCAGAAGCCGAAAGTATTCAGTATTATGCAAAGCAATGTAATAAGATTGCAGGGATTTCCATAAATGATTTTAGCTGTGAAGATGGCAAAGAAATCCCTATAGAAACAAAAAAAAACAAAGATAATTTGAGTCAACCTTGTAACAACCCAAGCTTACTTGGAAAAGGCAATCCATGCATGACTGGCTCAAAGTTGGGAATGTTAACTTTTAATGACGATGCCATCGTTATTTTCATTTGTAGAAAATTTAACGATAGCAGAGCAACAGATGGGCTGTACGACGAAGTTGCTATTATTCAGCACAATAAAAAAAGCGGCGCAACGTGCTGGTATCAATCAGATTTGAAACCTAGTGCCCCTATACCACCAAATATTAAATCACCTAAAGACAGTGATTTCGTTGATGAAAAGAATCAAATCAAGTGGGAATTACCCTCTAATCTAGAAAAACACGCAAAATGTGTAAATTGCCATACCAATGATCCATTTGTCGGCACTCCCTACATTAAAAATATCTTAGAAGATTTTTTAAGGAAAAATAAGTATACGTACGAAGACAGAATACAAGGAGCATATTGGTCTCCTTATCTTGAATGGAATAATTTAAAGCATGTTGAATTTCTAAAAGAATCATCTGGAAAACAATGTACGTCATGTCATCGCATTGCATTAAACCCTGCTAATGAAAATACTTGCCAACGATTCCTTAGCGAATCTTTGGGTTTAAAAGACGAAACACATCCAAATATTCCTAGAATCAATGCATTTATGCCACCTCATAATAGAGATAATTTAACAATCGAAAAAGCAAAAAAAATTCTTGCTGATATAAAAAGTTGTTGCCAAGAACCAGATGGAGAAAGATGTAAAGTTTCAGAGCTTAATCAAAAAGATTAAATTTCAAGTCAGCAACAAAAAACTTCGCCATTGGTTCTATTTAAGAACCAATGGCGAAGCCTCCTCATTGGCGTGCTTAGCTTTGCGGTTGTATTTGCTCTTGTCGTCGAATACTTTGGCTTTATTAAACAATCCCGCGAATTTCGCCACTGGATTTTGCAAAGGCGCTTCGTCTATTTTGTTCATTTTTTTACGTTTTTTCATGGTTAACCCTTATAATTAAGCGATGAGTAACAAACCGTTTTAGTTTAGTTGTTTTTTGCAAAGTTTCGATATAGCAACAACTAAGTCGGTTAATTTATTGTAACTTCCGAAAAATTATCCGTTTATCCCCATCATAAGGATACAAGTGCTTCGACCAGCTCAGGATTTATGCCCTTTGGGTACGAACGGAGAAGTCGGAAATACAGTTAAATCACCGTTCGCACTGAGCTTGTCGAAGTGCGACTTAACGAAGTTACTTTTTGATTAACTTTAATCGGACGTTAGAGTGGCAAATTGTTGTGAAATTCAAAAAAAATTTTGATGTAATTGTGATTGGCGGCGGTCATGCCGGTACGGAAGCGGCGTTGGCGGCGGCGCGTTGCGGAGCGCAAACCTTGTTGTTAACCCAAAATATTGAAACACTAGGACAAATGAGCTGCAACCCTGCCATCGGCGGCATCGGCAAAGGCCATTTGGTGAAAGAAATCGATGCTTTAGGCGGCATTATGGCAAAGGCGACTGATTTGGCTGGCATCCAGTTTCGTACCCTCAATGCCAGCAAAGGTCCCGCAGTCCGTGCGACCCGCGCCCAGGCTGATCGTAGGCTGTATAAGCAGGCAATACGTTATGCATTGGAAAATCAACAGAATTTGGCGTTATTCCAACAAACTGTCGCGGACTTAATTGTTGAAGGCGATAAGGTCGTCGGCGTTAAAACCCAAATGGGTCTGAACTTTATGGCCAGGGCGGTGGTGTTGACTACAGGCACTTTTTTGGGTGGCAAGATCCACATCGGTTTGGAAAATTACAGCGGCGGTCGTGCCGGTGATCCTGCTTCGATTGCCTTAGCTGAGCGTTTGCGCGAATTGCCGTTTCGGATTGACCGATTGAAAACCGGCACGCCACCACGTATTGATGGCCGTACGATTGATTTTAGCAAGTTGGCAGTGCAACATGGCGATGATCCCGTACCCGTGTTTTCGTTTCTGGGCAAGCGCGAGCAACACCCTAGGCAAATTCCTTGTCACATCACCCGCACGAATCCAAAAACCCATGACATTATCCGTGCTGGTTTAGACCGTTCGCCCTTATATTCTGGTGTTATTGAAGGTATTGGGCCACGTTATTGTCCGTCGATAGAAGATAAAATCGTGCGGTTTGCCGACCGCGACACGCACCAGATTTTTGTCGAACCAGAAGGTTTGGATACGCACGAAATCTATCCGAATGGTATTTCCACCAGTTTGCCGTTCGATGTGCAATATGAATTCGTCCGCTCGATGGAAGGCTTTGAAAATGCCGAAATCGTGCGCCCTGGTTATGCCATCGAATATGATTTTTTTGATCCGCGTGACTTAAAAATGTCGCTGGAAACCAAACATATGAAAGGCCTTTTCTTTGCCGGGCAAATTAACGGCACGACGGGCTACGAAGAAGCCGCAGCGCAAGGGCTGATTGCAGGGCTGAATGCGGCACGTCTGGTACAAGACCAAGAAAACTGGTGTCCAAAGCGTAACGAAGCCTACATGGGCGTGATGATCGACGACCTGATTACCCGTGGCACACAAGAGCCGTACCGCATGTTCACCAGCCGTGCGGAATACCGCTTGTTGCTGCGTGAAGACAATGCCGATTTGCGCTTGACTGAAAAAGGGCGCGAATTAGATCTGGTTGATGATGTCCGTTGGCAAGCATTTGAAACTAAAAGAGAAGCAATAAGCAATCTCCAGGACGACTTGAAAAAGAAATGGATCAGGGCAGAAAGCCCAGAAGCCGAACTGGCCGAACAATTTTGGGGCAAACCTTTGTTAAAGGAAGCCAGTTTAGCGGAATTGTTGCGCCGCCCAGAAGTTGATGTACTACGCTTATTGAGCTTTTATGAAGGTGGCGAAGAAATTCATGAGCAGGTTGGCGAACAGGTTGAAATCCAGGCGAAATATGCCGGTTACATCGTCCGGCAGCAAACTGACATCGACAAAGCGTTACGTTATGACCACTTGCGCTTACCGAATGGCCTGGACTATAACGGTGTGCCTGGGTTGTCTAACGAAGTCAGTCAAAAACTCAAGGCGCAACGCCCGGAGACATTAGGTCAGGCTTCAAGAATGCCGGGCATGACACCTGCTGCGATTTCCTTGTTGTTGGTTTACTTGAAAAAGAAAAGTGCTTGATGGAAGACTGCCGTAAAATCCTGGTTGACGGTATTGCAGCGCTCAACCTGTCGGTCGATGAGCAAAAAGTTGATCAATTGTTAGGCTTTGTTAAGCTCATTGAAAAATGGAACAAAGCGTATAACCTTACGGCAATAAAAGATAAGCCGAACATGATACGACTGCATTTGCTGGACAGTTTGACCGTTATACCTTACCTTGAAGGCAACCGAATTATCGACATCGGTACTGGCGCAGGTTTGCCAGGCATTCCGTTAGCCATTTGTTTGCCGCAGTTAGCGTTTACCTTGCTGGACAGTAACGCCAAAAAAACCCGTTTTGTGCAGCAGGTCGTATTAGAATTAAAACTTACCAATGTGCAAATTCGCCATAGTCGAGTTGAAGATTTTCAGCCAGAGCAACCTTTCAGCACATTATTGACGCGAGCCTTTGCCGAGTTGTCTGATATGGTTGAATCGAGTCGGCATTTACTCTCTGAAAATGGTGTGTTGTTAGCAATGAAAGGTCGTTGTGCCGAATCGGAACTGGCTCAAGTCACCGCTAAAAAAACAGTCATCCCCATTCAAATCCCTGGTGTGGGAGCAGAAAGAAATCTGGTGTGTATACAACTTGGAAATCTCTGAACAAGTCCTTCGACAACCCTCTCCTGAGTACATCGAAGGACTCAGGACGAACGGTAAGGTGTTTATCCGTTCGTGGTGAGCTTGTCGAACCATGAATGGAATAAACTTGTTCAAAGATTCCTTTTAATCATAAACCTGTCGGTGAGGTATAAGGTAACCTAGTGGGAAAAGTAATTGCCCTAACTAATCAAAAAGGCGGTGTTGGAAAGACCACGACCACGGTCAATTTGGCTGCTGCATTGGCTGCGGCTAAAAAGCGGGTGTTGTTGGTTGATCTTGATCCCCAGGGCAATGCAGCGATAGGCTGCGGTGTTGACAAAGAAACCGTCAGTTACTCCAGCTTCGATATTTTGATGAAAGAAGTGCTGGCAACCGAAGCTATCATCAAACTGCCCGAACTCGGTTTTTCTGTCATTCCGGGCAATGCCGACCTGACCGCCGCCGAAATACGTTTGCTAAAAGAAGAGCGCCGTGAGCGGCGGTTGGATGACGGATTGGTCTTGATTAAACCTTATTACGATTACATTTTGGTCGATTGCCCACCGTCTTTAAACATGCTCACCTTGAATGCTTTGGTTGCAGCAGATAGCGTATTAATCCCCATGCAATGTGAGTACTACGCACTGGAAGGCTTAACCGCACTGATGGGTACAATCAAAAATATTAAGGAAACCGTTAACCCCGACCTGTATTTGGAAGGCATACTACGCACCATGTTTGACGACAGAAGCCGACTGACTAAAGATGTTTCCGAACAATTAATCAAGCATTTTGGCGACAAAGTGTTCAGGACTTGCATCCCCAGAAACATACGTCTGGCAGAAGCCCCCAGTCATGGTTTGCCTGTCTTGTTTTATGATAAGGCGTCGAGAGGTTCCTTAGCTTATATTGCCTTGGCGGGCGAAATGCTGAGAAAAGAAGGCAGTAAAAAGGCTTCGTGACAGCAAAAGATTTAGACCTTAAACTGAAAATATGCGGAAAACTCTAAAGATATAGACACTTCCTTTTCTCAAAGGGAGCAATACAGTCAAATAAAAAGCTCCCTCTCCCCGAGGGAGAGGGTCGGGGTGAGGGGATAAAAATGTGCTTTATGTCCCCTGATCCTAGGCTTTTCCCTCCAGGGATGGTGGAAGTGTGGCAACGGATAGGGAATCTGTGCCGCCTCCCTCAGGGAGAAGGGACGGCCTCCTTAGCTTAATAACATTGCCAATGAGAAAAGGTATTTTTAGAAAACCATCACACAAAGCAACAAAAGGTGAATACTTTGGTTAAACGCGGATTAGGTCGAGGATTAGATGCATTGTTGGGTGATGTTTCTGCAAAAGAAGTAGTCAATTCAATACACACTTTGCCAATAGAGTATCTCCAACGGGGAAAATTCCAACCCAGAAAAGATATGAATCCCGAAAAATTACAGGAGCTGGCGGATTCTATAAAGGCGCAGGGCGTTATTCAACCCATCGTCGTGCGCAAAATCGGTCAAGATAAATACGAAATCGTCGCTGGGGAACGCCGTTGGCGTGCCTCCCAACTAGCAGGATTACAGCAAATTCCTGTCGTCATCAAAGACATAGATGACCGCGCCACCATGGCGATTGCACTGATCGAGAATATCCAACGGCAAGACCTCAACCCCCTGGAAGAAGCCGAAGCCTTACGAAGGTTGCTCGATGAATTCACCATGACCCATCAACAAATCGCCGATGCTGTCGGAAAGTCGCGGGTCACCGTGACCAATTTGTTACGGTTGATGGACTTACACCCCGAAGTTAAAAAATTGTTGATTAGCGGTCAACTGGAAATGGGTCATGCACGAGCATTGCTTTCCTTGGATGCAGCAAAACAAGTCGCCGCCGCCCAAAAAATAGCCAGGGAAGGATTAACGGTAAGGGCAGCAGAAAAGCTGGTCAAAGATGCCCAGACCGAACCCAAACCGCAAAAAACAAAATCCATTGACTACGACACCATTCGCTTACAAAACCAACTCACCGAAAAATTGGGTGCTAAAGTTGTCATAGAACATAAAGACAATGGTGCTGGGAAGTTGGTTATTGCCTATGCCAGTTTGGAGGAATTGGATGGAATTTTGGAGCAGATAAGGTAACGGTAGAGATGCGAACAAAAAAGTTCAATAATGGTGTGAGAGAGTTGGTCGGAGCAATCCCATCACGCCGATCCGATCAATTTCCTTGCCGTGACCTCGAAATCAATTAAGCCTTGATCTAATGAATCTTAATACAAGTAACAGATTGGGGTAATACCCGTAAAAACGCAGGTAAATTTATGGCATTTATGGTGATGGAACCAACGAATCAGACCTTCCAAGAATTAATTGGTAATGGTGTGAAATATCAGGTTCCTAGATTTCAAAGAGATTATGCTTGGGATCGAGAACAATGGGAAGACTTATGGTCTGATATTGAGACTATTAATGATGAACAATATCATTATATGGGCTATATAGTTCTGCAACGCAAAAGCCAGCATGATTTTGAAGTGATCGATGGACAGCAGAGGCTTATTACCCTTTCTCTGGTTGTACTCGGCGCAATGAAAAACATTCAGTTGTTAATCAATAATGGAGATGAAGCCGAAGAAAATAAAGAGCGTTTAGGTGTTTTGACAGATCGTTATATCGGTTCTAAAAACCCTATTTCTTTAAAAGTTGACAGTAAGCTTTCCTTAAATAGAAACAATAGCTCTAATTTTAAATCTATTTGTTCTTCACTAGAGGCACCCAATAAAAGAGGCCAAACAAACACCAATAAACTACTGAACAAATGCTTTAAATTTTTTGAAGAAAAAAAAATGGGTAATACCGGTCAAGAGATTGCCGAGTTCATTGAACGTGTTTCTTCAGGCATGGTTTTTACCAAAATAGTTGTACAAGATGATTTGAATGCCTATAAAGTATTTGAAACATTAAACGCAAGGGGAGTACAGCTATCT
>NZ_JBEBKJ010000080.1:0-16506 GCF_040079455.1 Methyloglobulus sp.
TACCGAAGGGGAGTTGTGCATCGTGACGAACCGAGGACGAACGCGGGCAGCCGAAGGCATTAATCGCCACGTGAATTTTCGCCGCTAAAATCGGATGGATCCCATTTTAGCTTTCGCGAAAAATAGTGCCGCGCTTAGGTGCTTAATGGCTAAGTTGTAAATTGTGTCGGGTAGATAGTGCTTATCTGACCCATCAAAAACGACGGTATTGTCGTGTGGTTATAGATTGGATGGTTTGAAAGGAAGCTCCATCATGGTGTATTGGATTATTTTGTATGAAAATCAATAGTCCCTATTGTTTCGAATTAATAACACAAACGCATTCTGTTAATTATGAAAAACCTTATAAAAATTCTTTACACCGCCATGTTGGCTACCGCACCACTGTGTCAAGCGATGGAAACTGATTTTTTCGCAGCTGCACATCCTGATGATTGGCAACTGTTCATGAATCCCACTACTTACAACAAGGTGCAAAATCATGCCAATAAGATAGTCTTTATCCACGCTAGCGCTGGAGATGCGGGAACATTTGCTGATCCTTATAGTATGTCACCTTATTACTTAGCGCGTGAAGAAGGTTCACTTAGATCAATACGTTTTGTTGAGAATGCCGATGGACAGGGTAGAGGACTACACATCAAATCTTCCGTTACTATCAATAACCATAATTTGGTTCGGTATACTTATGGCAACACAGTCGCTTATTTTTTAAGACTGCCTGATGGAAATTTTTCTGGTTCTGGTTATGGGTCAAAGAACGGCTTCCCCTACAGTAATGAGTCGCTCTATCGATTGATGACAAACCAAATAAGTTCAATCCATGCAGTAGATAATAGTACAGTTTATAAGGGCTGGTCTGATCTCACGACTACACTTTCCATGATCGTGGATTATGAAGGTACTGGTTCCAGCAAAATCACTTTTAATATTCATGATACAGATACAAATCTTAATCCAGGGGATCATTATGATCATTTAGATACTTCCCTTGCAATGCAGGATGTCGCGGCACAAAAATCCTGTGTTGATCTTAATATGTATCTTGGATATACCACCATGAATAAACCGGTTAATTTAAGTCAAAACGAACTAATCACGGATGCCGCTACTTGGGGAGTCACCACCTCTGGACTTTCGGATAAATCTCGCTCAAGTACTTGGCCTTCTCATAATGTTTGGCTAGGTAAAAACTATTTTCGTACTGTAACAGCAGGAACGGCTTGTGTTGATAAACCAAATTTAGCGTTTAGCGCCGCAGCAACTGCGTCTAGTGAAAATATCGCAACTGGACAAACTGCTCAGAAAGCTATTGATGGTGTAACTAATGGTTACCCAGTCGATTACACTAAAGAATGGGTTTCCAGTGGAGGTAAAGCCGGCGTATCTCTAAAGTTAACCTGGAATTCGACAGTCAGTATCAGTAAGGTTGTCTTATATGACCGCCCAAATTTGAATGATCAAATTACTGCCGCTAGATTAATATTTGATAATGGCATCTCAATCTCAGTACCCACCCTAACTAATAATGGCTCAGGAGACGCTATTTCATTCCCTACAGTCAATGCTAAAACTGCAACACTGCAAATTGATGGTGTAAGCAGCAAAACCTTGAATGTAGGGTTATCGGAAATACAATTCTATTAAAGCGCACGATGGATTGAGTTTGTGCCCTCAGTGGTTGCAATGAAAGCAATCACAGAAGATCTGTCAAAGAATCAATAGGGGATCAATCTGGCTGGATGATGATTGTGATATGAGCGAATGTAGCCGATAGTTTCTATTAGTCGTAATCTAGTCATATTAAACCTTCGATTTAAGCGAAAATGACTTATGGGCATCTCTAATAATCCCCCCCATTGCCCCATGGTTTTTGCATACCCTGAAATAGCCCTAAAATGAGAAAATAGTGGCCACTCCATCAAGGCCTGATCAAGCCCATGACACGACTCCGCCAACCAGGATTATTTGATATCGAAGAACGCGCCGCTCAATTGGCCGACATGGGCGATCCCCTGGTGGGATTGAAGGCCCGCATAGACTGGGAGTCGTTCCGGCCTGAACCCAATCGGGCGTATGAGAAGGACAGAAAAAGTAATGCCGGTGCCAAGCCCATCGATGTCGTGCTGATGTTTAACGTGCGGGTGCTCCAGTAACGGCACAACCTATCGGATGATGGCATCGAACACCAGATCCGCGACCGCTTCAGTTTCATGCGCTTTTTGGGACTGCAACTGGAAGGCCGCGTCCCTGATGCCAAAACCGTCTGGTTGTTTCGGGATCAGCTTAAGGCCTTGGGCTTGGTTGAAAGATTGTTCGCCGGTTTCCACCGGCAACTGGCAACCTAAGGCTATATTGCCCAGGCCGGGCAACTAGTCGATGCCACCTTTGTCGAAGTGCCACGGCAGTTAAATTACGATTAATAGATGTTCCCTTAAGGATCTATAAAACTTAACTGCATTTAAGTTGTTATTCTAGTTTTAACGGTTATTATTATGCGCTAGTTTGTTGTTATCTTTCGCTTCCCATGCACCTACATGAAATCTAGCCAGCAGGCCGAGCAATCTTTTCGGGAAGAGGGATAAGCATAAAAAGTCAGATTTACCTGACTTTTCCTGTGCCAACTTACCTGAACGAAGCCTATCAAGCCGAGCAGAATCGGCTGAAGACCCGCACGGGGACGGTTCACGCCAGCATTGCTGACACGGCCGATTTTTTGGTCGGGCAAATTAAGCAGCTAACCGCACAGATAGGCGAGCCTATAGGCCAAGATCCTACGCTGAAACAAAACCGTGCCTTGTTATATTCCATCCCAGGCATCGGCGACAAGACAGCGCCTTGACTGTTGGCGTATCTTGGCGCAGGAGAACGATTTGGGCGAGGCAAACAGGCGGCGGCTTTTGCAGGCCTGTCGCCACGGCCTTGGCAATCAGGTTCAAGCATCCAGGGTAATCGCGCATCTCCAAAACGGGGCATACCGACTTAAGCAGGGTATTGTTTATGCCCACGTTAGCGATGTATGGACGCAAAAAAGCGTTCCTGGCATTTGTCACGCGCTTTAAAGTAAGCGGTAAAACCCCAAGAGAAATCGTGGTGGCGTTAAGGCGTAAAATTATTACCATTGCTCAAGCAGCACTAAAATCGCAGGTACCTTTTAATCCTGAATTGCATGCAAACTATTGCTCCGGCCTTTTAAAGTTTTAAGTCAAGCTAATTGAATGTATTGATACGCATGGCTTTAATTCAGAAATAATTCAAACTTCACAATGCCGAATCTATAAGTGCTTTTTTGCGAAAAATGGTTGACGGGGTTAACGGTATCTACCAAGCACGCCACTATTTTTGGCGGCGAAAAATCACGTGGCAATTAATGCCTACGGCTGCTTGGATTCTGCGGCGCACAACTCCGCAGCTGCTACGCTGTGTACCACGGCTACCCAAATGACTTGACACCTGTCGGATGGCCTTGCATTTTTACTACGCTTCCGCTCGCGCTCCAACTCCGTCAAAACACTGGACACTAAGGTTTCCGAGAGGCATCGTACTCCGCACTACTAACGTTACGCTTCCCGCACTCCTTCATAGCAATAATGTCACTAAATATTTCATCCCCCAACCTCACTAGCTCATCCGTCAACACCTCCACCCTAATCCCGCCTTTATTCGCAAGCGCACGAATAATTTCAGGATGAGATAAAGCGGTTGCCGGAAAATTTCTCGCCATTACTTTGCAAGGTTCACACAGTTCAATCCCTCGACATAATACTTTACCCAAACGAAAAGTAAGGCCAACCAATGTGTTTAATTGAATACCCTCAGTTACAAAATTTCGCCGAGCAGCGCTTAACGAGATGGATTGGTGATAGTTGCGGTTGAATTCAACGATTATCTCTGATTCAATCAGCGTGATATTTTTGCCTGGATGTTTTGGGCGCAAGCCAAAATAACGATCCCCCACAATTCCCTTGCCTGTTTTTAGTTGCACGGTTTCGATGGCAACCTGTTCGGCGTAATGTTCAGGCGCAACAAAAATGGCGATGATACGGCCTGTCATATGGTGATATTTAAAATTATGATAATAATCGGCTTTTTCGGCTTTTTCGGCTTGTGAGGAATAAATACATGCCTATCGTAAGCCATAGGCCGATCAGTAAATGGCAAACGAAATAGATTAGCATAGCGATGATACTGCTTGACTGGTAACTAACGGCTAGTTTGGCTGCTCGATCAAGAATGATTAAGCCGACGATACTCAGACTTACAATAAACAGTTTGTCACTGTTTCGAGTGCAAGTTGCTTTGTGCAGAATTTTCGTTTTGCCAGAGCGCAGCCCTAAACATAAGCCGAGTGTTAATCCCCCTAGCTGGCTTGATAGTAATCCTGAAGTAAAAAACGCTGCTATGGAGATTATGGTGAGACCAATTAGCCAAGAATACTTATTTCTAATTATCCAGTGATGCGGCAATTTATTATCAATGTAAACAAATAAGATTAACGTCAGCAGACCAATCATTGCACCGACAATAACATCGGAGAAAAAATGCACGCCCCAGTAAACACGAGAGAGGGCGCAGCCAGTCAGTAAAAATATCACCAATCCTAAGCTCAATCTTTGTTTTTGCGTTGGCAACAAATGTTTCAATGAATACCAGCAATATCCCCAGAATGTAGTGGCAATCAGTACGTGTCCGCTTGGTAAGCCAAAGCCGTATGCTTCCATGCGTTGCAATTTTGGCATTACATGAAAGGGACGGGGGAGGGCAAAGGCAACTTTTAATACGCTGTCCAATTCAGATGCCATTATCACTAATATGAGACATCGTATTCCAATCTCCCAACCACGAAAAACCCAAATCAGCGGAATCAGAATAAAAAACCCCATTCTTTCTCCGGCTAGGTTAAATAGCCGAAATAAGAGGTCGTACTGTGGGGCAAGGTGATGTTGTAGATTGCTGATTGCGTTCAGTTCGACTTTGTGAAGAGGGCTAGTCGGTATGTCTGTTTCAGACAATAACACGGAATGGCTTCGCCATTCTTTATAGCGATTAAAGTCAGGTAAAACTTGGAGTTGATTAGGGAATCGCAACTCTTCTTTTTTGAGTGTGTCTGGTCGAGCTAAATAAACTTGGCGAATTTCAATCGAAAAATGGGGTGCATTTAATGCGTAAATAAGCGGCTTAGATTCAAAGCCATGAGAAGTTAAAATAGGTATAGCTTGGTTGCTTTTGCATAAATATTGGGCAGAGTCATTTTCCGTGCTAACCACTGGGCCAACGGCAATAAGTAAACCAGTTTCTTCATAAGTTTCTCGTTTTGCGGCTTTTTGAGGGCTCTCTCCTTGGGTGATATAGCCGCCAGGAAACGATAAGCGGTTGCTTAAGTAATCCCTTACCAATACAATTTCATCGTTAACAAAAATGACGCAAGCAGCACCCTTGAATTCCTGTGCCTTGGAAGGTGTGGTAAGCATAAGGAATATCATGAAGGCATATGAAACATGAAGGCGGGTAATTGATTTTTCGTCTTTCATCTAGCATCAATAATAATTTTCACCAATAATCATACGCTTAATTGCTTGGCTCTTGGCAATAAAGCTTTCTGGATTCAGTGTTCCAGCTCGTTTATCCAAGTAGTCGTTTCAGAATTAAACATCAAGCCATCCATCATCATCTTCACTTTTTAGTGAATTTATGGTAGTATCTGCTCCCTAAAAAATTTCCAACTTTACTGAAAGGTACTCAAATTATGGCAAAGAATTTACTTGAACAACTCAGAGAAATGACGGTTGTTGTGTCTGACACTGGCGACATACAAGCCATTGAAACTTTCAAACCACAAGACGCTACAACTAATCCATCGTTGATTACTGCGGCGGCACAAATGCCACAATACCAGGATATTGTTGATGATACGCTGAAAGCTGCCAGAAATAAGCTAGGCAATGATGCAACGTCCGCACAAGTTGCTTCTTTGGCGTTTGACCGTTTGGCGGTTTCTTTCGGTCTAAAAATACTCGAAATTATTCCTGGTCGTGTTTCAACAGAAGTTGATGCCAGACTTTCTTATGATACAGAAGCGACTATCGCAAAAGGCCGCGAATTGATTGCCCAATATCAAGAAAAAGGCATTTCCAAAGATCGTGTGCTGATTAAAATTGCTTCAACTTGGGAAGGCATACAAGCTGCTGCCGTATTGGAAAAAGAAGGTATACATTGCAACCTGACTCTATTGTTTGGCCTACATCAAGCAATCGCTTGTGCCGAAAATGGCATCACCTTGATTTCACCTTTCGTTGGTCGAATCTTGGATTGGTACAAAAAAGATACGGGTCGTGACTCATATCCATCTGCTGAAGATCCAGGCGTACTTTCTGTAACTGAAGTTTACAATTACTATAAAAAATTCGGTTATAAAACAGAAGTTATGGGCGCAAGCTTCCGCAACATCGGTGAAATTACCGAACTGGCTGGTGTCGATCTATTGACTATTGCACCGTCATTATTAGCAGAATTGCAAGCGGCAACAGGCGAATTACCGCGTAAATTAGATCCGCAAACAGCAGCAAATTCGGCTATTACGAAGATAAATATGGACAAGGCAACATTTGACCGTATGCACACAGAAAACCGGATGGCTAATGATAAACTTGCTGAAGGCATCCTAGGTTTTGAAAAGGCACTAGAATCTCTTGAAGAACTGCTGTCTGCGCGTCTTGCGAAGCTGGAAGGAAAAGAAGCCATGCCAGCCTAATGAATTTTTGCATTCTAACAAGTGCTTGAATTTTAAGTAAACAATATCGCTCCGATACTTCGTGTCGGGGCGATTTTACTATATACCTACAAAATTAATTATTATGTCACAGAAAATTTTAGATGCAGTTAAACCCGGCGTTGTAACCGGTAATGATGTGCAAAAAGTCTTTGCAATATGTAAAGAAAATAGTTTCGCATTACCCGCCGTTAATGTTATCAATACAGATACCATCAATGCTGTATTAGAAGCGGCTGCCAAAGTTAAATCGCCAGTCATTATCCAGTTTTCAAATGGTGGAGCACAATTTTACGCCGGCAAAGGGCTAAAATTGGAAGGCCAACAAAATGCCATATTAGGCGCAATTTCAGGCGCACAGCATGTTCACCTGATGGCTGAAAAATATGGTGTACCTGTCATTCTTCATACCGACCACGCGGCAAAAAAATTGTTACCGTGGATTGATGGTTTGTTAGATGCTGGCGAAAAACATTTTGCCGCTACCGGAAAACCACTATTTAGTTCGCACATGCTCGATTTGTCTGAAGAAAGCCTGAAAGAAAACATTGAGATTTGCGGAGAATACCTCAAACGCATGTCCAAGATGGATATGACGTTGGAAATCGAGTTAGGCGTTACCGGTGGCGAGGAAGACGGCGTTGACAACACTGACATGGATCACTCCTTGTTGTATACGCAGCCAGAAGATGTGGCTTATGCGTATGAAGAGTTGAGCAAAATTAGCCCTAGGTTCACCATTGCTGCGTCTTTTGGTAATGTTCACGGCGTGTACAAACCCGGTAACGTTAAATTAACGCCAACAATCTTGGCAAATTCGCAAAAATACGTTTCAGAAAAATATGGTGTTGCTAAAAACACCTTGGACTTCGTATTCCACGGCGGTTCAGGTTCAACGCCAGCAGAGATCAAAGAATCCATCAGCTATGGTGTTGTTAAAATGAATATCGACACCGATACCCAATGGGCAACTTGGGCGGCGGTAATGGAATTTTACAAGAAAAATGAAGGTTATTTACAAGGTCAAATCGGTAATCCAGAAGGAGACGATAAACCTAATAAAAAATATTACGATCCACGTGTATGGCAACGTGCCGGTGAGGTCGGTATGGTGACTCGTTTGGAACAGGCATTTCAAGAATTGAATTCAGTCGGTTCTTTGTAAATAAAGTATAGCCATCGCATTAAAAACAGTCCGTAAGAAATCTCAGGGTTGTTTACGGATGGGTTGGTTAAAATTAAGCGGTAAGTTTTCCTAAGGAGTGGTGTTATTCGGAGTCTTATCGGGGTTTGGCAGTGTTAAAAGTTAATGAAGTAATGGCAGTGTCGGTGTCCTTGAATGGCTGTTGATGGTATCGCATGACCATGAGGGGCGCTGATTGCTTGAATGGACTTCTGGGTGTGCCTTGCTGTACACGGACGTTGACGAAGGCGCGTCGGTGAGTGTTCATTGCCGTTGTCCGAATAGGCATAGTCAGTTTGGGTAAGGTCATAGCATTTAGGCGGTCATATTGTCGTTGAGGAAGTTAGCAGGCTGTGTCTTGTGGGCAGGAATGCCCACATACAGTTCACGCGAGGGATCGTCGATGACGACATACAAGACGCTAACCAAATTGTAAATGTGCAGGAAGTGCTAAAAGATAGTGTCAAGCTTACCTAAAGTGTCTATATAATGCCAAAAGGCAGGGGTGATAACAGATGATCTACTTTGATCATAATGCCACTACGGCAATAGATGATCGAGTGCTCGAAACAATGTTGCCTTTTCTGAAATTCTTTTTTGGTAATCCCTCCAGTTTATATCGACACGGAAGACTAGTTAGAAGTGCTATAGACACCGCACGGGAACAAATCGCTGGGGTCATTGGAGTGCACGTCACGCAGATAATTTTTACCAGTGGCGGAACCGAAGCTAACAACCTTGCTTTAACGGCAATAAAATCGGATTCCAAATTAGCCATATCAGCTGTTGAGCATCCTTCAATTACTGAACCTGCTGAATATCTGGCTCGTCAAGGCCACGAATTGAAGTTTATTGGTGTTGATCGAAACGGTATTGTTAGCCAAGAAGCGATAAATGAGATCATTCAACAACGCCCAGCTTTGGTTTCAATCATGCTGGCAAATAACGAGACAGGTGTTATTCAGGACGTTGCTCATTATGCTCAGCAATTAAAGAATAAGGGTATTATCGTACATACCGACGCTGTACAGGCTTTGGGTAAAATCCCCATTGATTTTAAACGCCTAGGTGTGAATATGATGACCTTGTCTAGCCATAAAATTTATGGACCAAAAGGCTGCGGTGCGCTAATAGTTGATAAAGACGTTAATCTAAAAGCTATGCTTTTGGGTGGTGGACAAGAGCAAGGGTTGAGGGCTGGCACGGAAAATGTACCTGCTATAATAGGCTTTGGTAAAGCGGCGGAACTTGCAGGATTAGAACTTGCCCAACGCGCTGGACATTTGTTAAAGCTGAGAAATATTTTGGAAGATCGCTTACTGTCTATTCAGGGAATTAGCATTTTTGCGAAAGATGTAGAAAGATTACCGAATACAGTACAATTTGGCATGGAAGGAATGGATGGCGAAATGTTGCTTATGAAGCTCGACAAGAAGGGCATAGCAGTATCAAGCGGTTCGGCGTGTGCCAGTGGTGGCGGTAAACCCAGTTCGGTACTTGTGGCGATGGGTGTAACGGCAGAACTTGCCAAGGGTGCAATTCGTGTCAGCTTGGGGAAATCCAATACTGAAGAGGAAATTATCGAATTTATTGATTTACTGGAAACCCTGGTGACCCCAGGCTAGAGGTGGTTTATGGCAGTATCTTTAACAGAAAGCGCAGCACGGCAAATTAAAAAGCAGTTGGAAAAGCGTGGCAAAGGTGTCGGCCTAAAACTAGGTATCAGAAAATCCGGTTGTTCCGGTTATGCGTATACCTTGGATTATTCCGATACTGTTGGAGGCGATGACGCAGTCTTTGAAGATTTCGGAGTTAAAGTCATTGTGCAAAAAAATGACTTAGTATTTATTGACGGAATACAACTTGATTACCGCAGGGAAGGTATTAATGAAGCGTTTCAATTCAATAACCCCAATGTTACGGGGAGTTGTGGTTGCGGGGAGAGCTTTACCGTCAATTAAAAAACAAAAAATCTGACTTTGCTTGATTAACGAAGTCAGGTTTTTTAGGTTAATAGGGTATCACCTGTAATTAGGTGGATTTACGTTTAACTCCGAACAAGCCTAGCAAACCAGAACCAAATAGCCAGAGAGCCGCAGGGACAGGAACTGCGTCTACATGGACATCGCTTCCGTTTTTATCTTCATGATGCTCATATTTATGTTCATCATCGTTGTCGTTTTTGCTCATTTGTAAATAGATATTGTGTTCTTCGTGGTCGCCTTTAATGAGATCTTCGAGTTCATTTTTAACATCAAATTCGACTATTTTCTCATTATCACTAGATTTTTTGTCATCAGACTTAGCACTTGTTTCATGATGAGCAGATGTCGAGTCAGATTTTTTCGTTGCGGCATAAGCACCTGTAACGAATCCGGAAAGCAGCACCACTATTAATAAACAGAATCGAATTTTCATAACCATCTCCAAAAAATTAACAACCATTTACGGAATGCGAGTAAGCAATTTCTAGTAACTAGCCTAGTCACCCAGATTTTATTAGCAGACATTCAGCCATATCAAAAAACCGATCAGTCACATTAACAATCTTTGTAAAGCGAAGGATAAAGATTCACTCAAACTGTTGGTGTTTTAATGTGGTTATATTTTGATGCAAAATTTTGTGTAAGAAAATACGTACAACTACCTATGGGCATTGAACTTTTGGAAAAAAAGCTCAAGTTTGCATAAGTATGAGGCGTTTTAATATTCGTTTAAAGTACAGAGGTAGTGAGTTCAGCGTTTCCCATACCGCAATAACATGCATGGCAACAGCAATAAATTCAACAAGGTAGAAGAAAATAAGCCGCCGATGATGATTGCCGCCATAGGCCCCATGATTTCTGAACCTGGATTGTCACTATTGAAAGCAATCGGGAACATGGCTAGTGCGGTGACTAGGGCGGTCATTAGAATGGACGGCAACCGTTCTTGTGCGGCTAGGGTGATGGTGTCCAGATTCCAGGTTTTGCCTTCGTAATTGACCAAATACTGGCAATGTGACAACAGCATAATGCTGTTACGTACGGTAATGCCAAATAACGTAATAAAGCCAACAACAGAGCCGACGGACAGTGGGGTTCCGGTAAGGATAACCGCGACGATGCCGCCGACCAGGGCAAAAGGCAGATTGGCGAGGGTGAGCAATGCCTGCCGAAGATTGCCGATAGCTAAATATATTAGTATCAACACACCAGCGCCAGCTAACAGGGAATGCAGGATGAGTTTAGTCCGCGCTTTGGCTTGTTCGACGGCTGCTCCGGTAAACTCAGGGTAGGTATCAGCCGTGAATGCGATTTCCTTTAGTACCCGCGATTTTAGTGTTCGCACAAAATCATCCATATCCCCATCAATAATGTTGGCGGTGATGGTTTGCTTACGTTGTGAATTCTGGCGAAGGATATTGTAACGACCGGTATTGGGCTTGATGTCAGCCACTTGCGCCAACGTGATAAGCGTTCCGTCTAGCGTTTTTATGGGTAAGTCACTGATGGAAAGGATATTTGTCTTTTGTTCCGGCAACAGGGTGACGGCAATATCGAAAACCTTATTGCCTTCAAATGTTTTACCAACCACAGTGGTTTCGTAAGCGCTTTGCAAACAAATCATCACTTGTTCCGGCGTTACGCCCCAGAAACTAAGTTGGTTCAAATTCAAATGCACTTGTACGAAAGGCGTGCCGGGCGGAGAACGTACCTGGACATTACTCGCACCTGGAATAGTTTTGATGATTTCGGCAACGGCCTCGGCTTTTCCATCAAGTGTATTCAAATCGTTGCCGAAAATATTGACGACGACAGGCGAGGTGTAACCGGAGATGGTTTCATCCACGCGTTCAATCAAAAAAGTATTGGCTTCAAAACCGATACCGGGGAAATGCCCCAAACTATCTCTTAGCTTATCTAATATTTCTTGTTGGCCTGTACCTGAGTTCGGTTTCAGACGAATTTCGTATTCGCTGTAATGGCTGCCGTAGGTGTCCGCACCCCGTTCTGCCCGTCCAGCCCATTGCGATACCGACTCCACGCCGGGAATCGCCATGAATTGTCCAGTGAGTTGACTGCCTATGCGTATGGATTCCGTCAGGGATGTACCGGGAATGCTTGCAGTGTGAACGATATAATGGCCTTCGCGCAATTCGGGTAAAAATTTGTGGTCGATAGTGAAAAAAGCTATCAAACTCGATAAGCAAGCTACCATGCTTACTAGCAATATTGGCTTGAAATGGCGATATGCTGCCAGTAACCATTTTTTGTAAGATTCTTTGATGGCTTTAATCAATGGAGGGTCTTTAGTTTCTAGGTCGTAACGCCCCAGCAAGGCGTGGCAAAGCGCTGGGGTTAAAGTCAACGCGACCAGCAACGATAGTAATATTGCCAAGATATAGGAATACCCCAGCGGTGCGAATAGACGGCCAGCTACGCCGTCCAAGGTCAATAACGGCACAAACACCAACGCCACAATAAAGCTGGCATAGACGACAGAACCGCGCACTTCCAGGGATGCGGCGTTAATCACGTCATCTGTGGGCAAAGGTTGGGGGTATAATCGATTCTCCCGCAGCCTTCGGAAAATGTTTTCGGTGTCGATAATCGCATCGTCAACCACCTCGCCCAACGCGATAGCCAAACCGCCCAGCACCACAATATTGAGGTTGACTCCTGCCTCCAGCAAAACCATCACAGCACCCAACAAGGACACAGGTATCGCTAGTGCAGATATGAGTGCGGCACGGGCGTTAAACAGAAACACGTAAAGGATTACCAGCACAAATAGTCCACCCACCAATAAATGCCTGGATAAATTGCTTATTGAGCGTTCAATATAATCGGCTGGACGAAATAAATGCGGATAAAACGTAATGCCTTGTTTGCTAAGGGTAGGGCTGAGTTCTTTCAACTTCTCTTCAAGAGCTTTGGAAACCGATAAGGTGTTAGCGCCATATTGGGCAATCACCATGATGACAATACCGGGTTTGCCCATGATTTGGGCCGCACCTATCGCAGGTTTTGGCGCGTAAGTGATGGTTGCTACTTCACCTAGCGTAATGTTAGCGCCCTTATCGCGCTTGACGATGATTTTAGCAAATTGTTCCGGTGTAGCCGGTAGTCCGCTAACTTGTACCGTAAAACGCTGGTTAAGGTTTTCGACAAAACCGCTGCCTTGGATATTTGCAGCTTGGGAAGTCGCTTGGATGACCTCATCCAAAGACAGGTTGAAGCGCTTTAGTTGAGCGGGATCAACTTGTATCTGCAGTTGCTTTATATCACCACCAAACACATTTACATCGGCAACCCCAGGGACAGCGTTTAGGCGCGGTGCAATAGTCCAATCGACCAAGCTACGTAAACTCATTAAATCGACCTGATCGGAGCTTAAACCCAAGGTCAGTACCGTGGCTGAAGAAGAGGACAGCGGCAAAACAACGGGTGAAATTCCTTTTGGTAAATGTGTCGGCAACTGAGTTAGCCGTTCGCTGATAAGCTGACGATTGCGGTAAATATCGCTATTTTCAGTGAAGATAGCGGTAATAATCGATAAGCCCTGAATCGATTCTGAACGCACGGATTGCAAACCTATTACTCCACTAATCGCCAGTTCAATTTGCTGGGTAACTAATAGCTCAACTTGTTCAGAAGAAAGTCCTGGCGATTCAGTTTGGATGATGACTTGCTTGGGCGAGAATTCAGGAAAGATGTCCAGGCCCGCTGTGGAAAAGCGGTAAGCGCCAACCGACAATATCAGAATGGCGATTGCAATTACAACGCCATAATAACGTATAGAAAATCGGATTAGGCAAGCTAGCATAGTTTGATTAAACGCACAGACAAATAAGGTTGGGATGGAGGGGTTTTAGATTTATTTTGCTAACCAATTCGATATATGTTCGTTCTAGTGGGCTGTTCTCAATTAACCATAACCAATTGAATATAATTAATTAATCATAAGTAACCCCCCAGCTCTGCTGGGGGACTCACAAAGTTTGACAATTACGGGCATCATCGAGAGTCTCCCTATCTGTGAACCGCCTAAAGTTCAAAAGATAAGGAAACAAACGATGAATACACCAGAAAGTTTAAAACATACAAGTTGGGAATGTAAGTACCACATAGTTTGGATACCGAAATACCGTAAGAAAAGCCTTTATGAGAAGTTGAGGCAATACCTGGGTTCGACGCTAAAAGATTTGGCCTTGCAAAAGGAATACAAGATTGAGGAAGGGCATTTGATGTCAGACCATGCCCATCTTTTAATCTCGATTCCCCTAAAATATTCAGTTTCACAAGTTGTTGGATTTATTAAAGGTAAAAGCGCGATATCGATAGCACGGACTTATATGGGCCGAAGAAAGAACTTCACAGGCCAAATTTTGGGCCAGAGGTTATTATGTTTCAACAGTGGGTAGAGGCGAGGGAACGGTGCGAAATTACATCAGGCATCAAGAAGCCGAGGATCAGCGAATAGAACAACTTAACTTATTTTAAGGCACCGCTACCTTTAGGTGGTGCAATAACTAACCCGCTTTGAGCGGTTCATATTTTCAAGTCTCCGGCTTTGCCGGAGGTTTTTGACTTTTAAAATATTGATTATTTTGTAACTAATTGATTTTTTCAACAAACATCCTAATTGAGAACAGCCCCTAGTATCATAGATCTGAAATTCGTACTGATTTGGATGGCCTACCATACAGGCAGGTATCATTAAAGGCAATCTCTAAAAATTCAAAAAACTCCTTCTCCCATCGGGAGAAGGTTGGGATGAGGGATTTAAAATCAAGCACTTGCAGCCCTCACCCTAGCCCCTCTCCCAGAGGGAGAGGGGCTTTTTAGAGATCCCCTAAAATCAAATCTATCCCCTGTATGGCATCGCTTGTCGAATTAAGTTATTGCTTAGGTGGTTTTTATCTGTAAGTGGCTAAATTAGGAGGAAATTACATAAAATACTAGATTGGGATTCATGATGTTTTTAAACCAATAATTGAATAAGTTGCCCGATCTTTTGTTTATAGCATCAATAAACAGATCCAAATATAACTGTTTTGCGCTATATCTATTGGATAATTAACGGTAATTTAGTTAGATTAAGGGTTTCTTAAGAATAGATTGATATCTTAGTTTCGTATAAAGCAGTTGTGTTGCTTGGTCTATCGGTCGTACACTCAGGTTTTTTGAGCTTTTCAAAAATCTTTCACAATAGCTAGCGAAGATACAAATCCACTTTGATTTATAATTTTTAGATATAGCAAAATATAGGTTAAACAAGAGCCAATCTGACGTAGACTACTTGTAGTTCGAGAAAAGTAAAAAACTAAGAAAAACTAAGAAAAATTAAGCAACTATGGATTGATTAATTTTTTCGGTCATTAAGGGATGAAAAATGAATTTCAGAGCTATCTATCAGGCTCTTAGCTTGAAGAGTATTAAGTAAATTTCAAGGAAGGCTTTATGAAAAATAAGTGTCTTCACGCAAGGATAGTTTGAATCCTATTACCATTCTACTCTTCCTATTGTGAGATAGGGTCGAAAAGTTATAGATCTTTGCAATACATCAAAGCATGGTTGAGTTGCGACTTAAATGTTAATAAAACTTATTGGAGATAATAAAGTGAAAAAACTATTAATTATTGTAAGTTTAGCAACATCGGCATTATCGTTTCAGGCTAACGCAGCCACGTTATCCTGGGTGGGTTACCCTCCTGCTAATGGCACGACTGACGGTAGCACTCCTAATGCGTTGTTTGGTGATTACGAAAATCATATACCTAAAGGATCAATTAAACATAACTGGGTGTTTAGCATAAGCTGCGCTATCAGTACTTATCGGTGTGGCGCGGCAAGTGATGTCAGTGTTGATGTTCAAGAAGTTACGAAAGGCGGCTTTGATGATCTTAAAGTAACCTTGGATAATAAGGATTTATTAAGCCATAACAGTTTTGGTGGTTGGTCATTTGAAGGCTTACTGACTCCTGGAGAGCACACCATTGGCCTTAACGGAAAAGTCAATAAAAAAGCAGGTGAGCTAGACATCAGAGTTAATGCCCTTGCTGCTGCAATTGCGACTCCAATCCCCGCAGCGGTTTGGTTGTTTGGATCTAGTTTGCTGGGCTTGTTTGGCTTGGCATATCTTAGAAGAACAGCCATTTTCGGCACTACTTATTAGTAGTGTGTTGAGAGTTTATTAAAAAAGGGAGGCTTGCCTCCCTTTTTTAATGCATAACTTATCCTACTACGGCAGCCAAAAAGCTGTTTGCCGAGCCAGTGCTGACACAAAGTGTTTGTTCATTTATTAAACGGAATCATCCCTATTTAGCCAAAAAGCGACAATATTATTTGCGTGACAATCCCCTTCATATGGTTTTTCAGATTCAGGAAACTTCTAAAAACATCATCTCCCATAGAGAATGCTGAAATGATGTCTGTAACCGTTGGATTTTATTGTCCTATCACCCCAACCTTTTTCTTTAGGAGAAGGACGTATTTGAATTTTCAGAAGTTTCCTTAAGCTATTGATTCAGATTAATAAAATAGACCGATAATTTAAATAACCTTAATAG
>NZ_JBEBKJ010000081.1:0-16462 GCF_040079455.1 Methyloglobulus sp.
TTCAACACCACAATGTTTACAGATTGCCATAGCCGCGCCTCCTTTGGATTAAGGAAGTTACTATAGCCAAAATGTATCTTTATGTAAACACTCTCAACTCAACTTAGAGGATACCCTCATGACTATAAAGTATAAACTTTGTACCCTGCTCATTATGTTACTAACGGCCTCCGCTCAGGCGACGGTTAACCCGCCTATTGTGGCAACGCCGAAGGCGAAGGCGTTTTATCGGGATGTAAATTTATGGCCTTCTCCTGTTATTCCTGTTTGTTGGGAAAACTACAGCAAACCTATACGAGGAATAAAAATTCAAGGCAATCCCACTTATGAAGCTCGGATGAAAAACACCTTAATTTATGCCAATAATGCTTGGGGTGCAGGTAATCGGGCAACCATTGATGCTAATTCTGTTTCTTTACTGAGATTTGTAGACTACGGTCAATGTCCAGCAACAGGGCTCTTCAACGGCGTAAGTGTTGTTGTTGATCCAAATTTTAAAATTGGAGGCAATCATTCTCCTTTAGTTAAAGGGCTGGGAAGTTCGTTAAGGTTTTTAAGAGAAAGTGTGGTTTTAGATTTTGACGTTAATTATTCTCATCCATTTTGCAAAGCCAAGAATCCTTTTATTACGAAAGAAGAATGTTTTAAAGGTATCACCATTCATGAATTTGGACA
Organism: Methyloglobulus sp.; assembly: GCF_040079455.1. Taxonomy (GTDB): domain Bacteria; phylum Pseudomonadota; class Gammaproteobacteria; order Methylococcales; family Methylomonadaceae; genus Methyloglobulus. The sequence continues at coordinate 676 of NZ_JBEBKJ010000081.1, forward strand.
TATCATCGGCATTTCCCACGAACAAAACAGGAGCGATGATCCTTATTCAGTTCTGAGTATATGTTCATATAATGATTCAACGCGTTCGCCATACGGTACATTTTTAATTGGCAATATCAAAGTCGGCACCTTTGATAAGTTTTCAATTATGAATTATTGCAATCCGGCATATCCTGGCACAACGCTTTTAAGTACACTAGATAAAATAGGTGTCAAGATATACTATGGCAATATGCCTAGCATAAATACACCTGCAGGTTATACCGGTACTCTTGCCTCAAATAAATTAATGGTGGTGAGAATTCCTACGCTTGTTATTAACAAAATTCCTTATAGTGCGATTTTAACTCAGACTACAGCAGATACTGATCGTGATGGAAAATATGACAATGTATACAAATTAACAAAAACGAGACTTACCGCTAATATTTCTACTAAACCTGCTTCGTTAATTGGCACTAGATTAATCATGCCATTTTTCAAACGGACTATTTATAGCAGCAGTACATGGGCACTTGATGGTAGGGTTAATTATCTGGGGGCAGCCGAGATGACACAACGTAGTGATAAAACGTTTGTTTTTGCTAAACCGGTCAGTAATTTTAGTGTTCAATATCCAATTAGTTGGCAATAATAATGAAAATATAAACTTTATGTGGGCTATGACTTTTAAGGCATAGCCCTTTCAAACGTAGTAACTAGATATTTTAATGTCTAAATCACGGAGTTTATTTACAGATTATGATGCCGGATTACTCTCTTGGGTTTTACCAACTTGGTGCCTTTTCTGTTGCAGTGATTGGCTCTTGGATGACTCAATCAAAATACAAAAAAACTGAGTTTATTGACAAAGCAATTTTCTTGAACCATGTACGCTTATGGTGTTTTATAGCGACAATACTTGTGTTAGCAGCACTTTTAACGGTTGATTTTCGGGCGTATTGCTTTCCTTTAAGATATTGCTCTATTCATCTTATCCCAATTAGATGGAGCTACATGTTAATTACCCTCACCTTGATGCCTGCAATTTATCAAAATCAAACGGCTGTTAGAATTAGTGGAATTTTACTTTTCTATATAAGCTTGTTGGCACTCTTAATATTCGGCGTTGGCTTAATTCGACCTCTTGATCTTGACCTTGTATTATTTAACTTAAACAGCCATAGATTGTTACTGTGCGGAGCTGCTATTATTTTAGTTGGCCACGTCATAATCTTATGGTTTGGCTCATTTGCATTGCTAAAAAAACTAATCAGGGAAGGTTTGCTGTTTTTTACGTGGTTATTAAATATCGCGCTTCTGGTTATCTTTGGCTATTTAATAACCGGCGGTGTATTTAGGGGAGCATGGGGATAACGAACGCGTGACGGGATATGTTACCTGTCTATTGCAATCCGGCATATCCTGGCACAACGCTTTTAAGTACACTAGATAAAATAGGTGTCAAGATATACTATGGCAATATGCCTAGCATAAATACACCTGCAGGTTATACCGGTACTCTTGCCTCAAATAAATTAATGGTGGTGAGAATTCCTACGCTTGTTATTAACAAAATTCCTTATAGTGCGATTTTAACTCAGACTACAGCAGATACTAATCGTGATGGAAGATATGACAATGTATACAAATTAACAAAAACGAGACTTACAGCTAATATTTCTACTAAACCTGCTTCGTTAATTGGAACTAGATTAATCATGCCATTTTTCAAACGGACTATTTATAGCAGCAGTACATGGGCGCTTGATGGCAGGGTTAATTATCTGGGGGCAGCCGAGATGACACAACGTAGTGATAAAACGTTTGTTTTTGCTAAACCAGTCAGTAATTTTAGTGTTCAATATCCAATTAGTTGGCAATAATAATAAAAATATAAACTTTATGTGGGCTATGACTTTTAAGGCATGGCCCTTTCTAACGTAGTAACTAGATATTTTAGTGTCTAAATCACGGAGTTTATTTACAGATTATGATGCCGGATTACTCTCTTAGTTTAGCTCAGATTTTTGCGTTTTTTGTTGTGGTTATTGGCTCTTGGATGACTCAGTCAAAGTACAATAATACCGAATTTTCCGATAATGCAATTTTTTCGAATCATCTGCGTTTATGGTGTTTTATAACAGTGATTCTCGCAATAATAATGTATTCAACTATTGATTTCAGTTATTACTGCAATATGTACGGAAGCTTTTTTAAAGACTATTGCTCAATCCATCTCATCCCCATTAGATGGAGCTACATGTTAATTACCCTCACCTTGATGCCTGCAATTTATCAAAATCAAACGGCTGTTAGAATTAGTGGAATTTTACTTTTCTATATAAGCCTGTTGGCACTTTTAATATTCGGCGTTGGATTGATTCGGCCTCTTGATCTTGACCTTATATTATTTAACTTAAACAGCCATAGATTCTTACTGTTTGCGGCAGCTATTATCTTAGTTGGTCATGTCATCATTTTATGGTTTGGGTCGGTAGAGTTGCTAAAGAAGATAATAAAAGAAGGCTTGATTTTTTTTCTTGGTTGTTAAATATTGCGTTGTTGGTTATTTTTTTGGGGCATTTTTACCATAAACAATCAAATCCCGTATGTTGGGTATTTTGTAACACGGTAAGTTGGGCTAGTTGTAGGTTGCGGGTGAGGAACGAACCCCAACATTTGAGGGGTGATGTGTTGGGGTTCGTTCCTCACCCGCAACCTACCGAAATTTAATAATCTATCTTGTGAACGAAATCAATGGGGTCAGACTCCATTGATTTTTTCAGCATATGAAACTCTTGCAGATATTTCTGTATCAATTTTATTTTGAGAGTATTTATCCAACACAACTTATAATTCATCCACCGTCCCCAATGTTCTCCCACATATACATCCCACTTTGATGTAATTCGATTTCTCGTATTTGTTGGGTCGCAATAAGGTGCTTGGTGCGTAGTTCATCCAGTTCCTGGGCGAATTGTTTTGCCGTTGCTGCCGCCGCTTCTTTTTTGGCAGCAAGTACGGATATTTGTATACTCCATACTTCAATTTGATTCGTTAATATTTGGATATTTTCGTCTATTACTTTCATGACTCATTCCTCCGGGACAACTTCGCTAAACAGTTTACTAATTGATTACGGTCAGTGATTAGTATCTCTCAGCCAAAAATACGTTCAAATTATTTTTGAGACTTAAGCACTTAGGTGTAATTTACGCGCGTTGTTTATTGGTATGCAATGACAAATTACCGTCATTTAATGCCAAAAATTACCTAATATCGATGGTATTAGTGGAGGAGGGTAACAATTAGGTAGTGGGCAAACGATAAACCTGTTTGCCCACAGAACTTTTATTTAGATCGATGTACGAAATTAATCCAACAATTCTTTTGGGATATTGCCGCCGTTTTGGGCAAGTTTTTGCAGGACAGCTTTATGCAGCCACATGTTCATTTGGGCGGAGTCACCCATTTTTTCTGCGGGGCAGCCCAGTTCGGCGGCCAGTTCTTTACGAGACGATAAGCTGCTATCAAGCCCTAACAGCTTTAACATATCGACTATCGACGTTTTCCAATTTAATTTCTCTGGATTTGAGGCCGCCATACCCGCGAGCTTTGAGACGACATCGACTTCACTAATGGCCGCAGCTACGGGGGCAGGCGTGGCTGATGGCTGGCCTATAACGGGAGGGGCTTCTGCAGCCTCAGCACTACCAATACCTAATTTTGAAAGAATTGAACTAAAAAAACTCATGGTTGATCCTCTTTGAATGGTTGTGTAATGGTGGTTATTTATTCATGTTTTAAATCAGTAAGTTAATTCATGGATAACTGGTTGGATTGGTTACTTTACCAGCGTATTCATTAATAGTCACTATGTACAAAAAAATTAGCTAATTTGCGCTTTGTTAACCGGAAAGGACGAGATCGAATTGTCTGAAAAATTCACCGATGTTATTTCTTGGGATTTCGACCACTGATTGATCCAGGTCAGCTACGCTTAGCCCCCGTTCCTGCAAGGATTCCATTTCTGCGTAAACGGTGTTGATGTTGTAGATTGGCAGCGCCCTGAAGATTGCTACTGTATCTTTCAAGCCTGCATTTTCGGGATTTTGCTGTTTTTTCAACTGAAAGACAGCATTGTCGAGTATTAGAATGCTGACTTCCTGATCGAATGCGGCGACAGTCATGATGATGTCTAGCATTTCTTGGGCGTAAGTGCCGCAGTGGGGCGGTCTTCTGAGGGCAAATAAAATCTTTTTCATATTGTCCCGCTAAGTTAGCCAAACACAATAACGCGGTCGGCTTCTATCAAGGCCTCAACCCATTGTCCTAAACCGCCAATGCGAAATCCTGTCGCTATGTCATCATCTTGCTTACTTTGCCGCTGCGCTTCATCAGTGCATAATAAACCGCGTCTTTGTGCAGCGGAGATGCACACCACGAGGTCAATATTATGTTGCTGTGCTAGTTCGCTCCAGCACAAGGTCAGATTTAGCTCGTCGTCTGGTGGAGTATTGTGTTTGAAGGCATGGTATATGCCTTCATGGTAAAAAAACACCCTGAAAACTTCATGGCCTTGTGCCACAGCCGCTTTGATGAATTGATAAGCACTGTGTCCGGTATTGGACTGGTAAGGGCTGGCGTTAACTTGGATGGCAAAGCGCATTAGAGACTATGACAGAATTAAATAGTTGGAATACAAACCTAGGTTTGTATTCCCGTTATGTTATTAAAATTAGAGGTATGAAAAATTATTGATACAATTTTCAGTAATTTTTTACAATGCTTTCGCAGTTTCATTAGCTAACCACTGACTGTCGTTTTTCTACTGAATACACGAGTACCTATCGATGTAATTAAAATGCTACAACAATGGAATGTTGTAGCTGGCGATAATAGCCTTGATTTCTTTGGCTTTTTTAACAATCAATTGATCCAACACGGCTTTTCTTTCTTTATCAGATTTTCTAACGCCCATCGACATCGGGAAATCAAACTGCATGCCTGGTGTTGATTTCATGGGAATCACGGTATAGCTGTTTTTGGGGCTTTGCGAAATAACATAACCCGCCATTGGTCCCCAGAGGATCACCATATCGATTTTTTTGGCTTTTAGGTCTTTGGCAATCTGCATGGCGACGTTGTTTTCATCGTCGCCGGACATGCTTTGGTAAGGAATGCCGTAGTCCAGCAAGCCGCTCTTTTGTAACCAAGTCGTACCAGGACCTTGGTCGAACATGGCAATCTTGAGTTTTTCCTGTCTTTCCAAAGGCACATTGGTGAGCTGGGCGGCATCTTTAGTAATATCATCCCAGCCGCGACCTCTGACGATGAGCAAAACATAGGTAGATTGATAATATGGAATAGTGGTCTCTGTCAGGTCGTATCCTGCGGGCAAGCCCATTACGACATCGCATTTGAATTCGGTGCTGTCAACTGCATCCTCCTTTACCGAAGCCATCAAGGTGTTGCGGATAAAACCAATGCGTTGTGGAAACCAAGTATATTCAACGGTTTGCCCTAGTTCTTTAGCAAGCAACTCGGCAATCTTGTTTTCAAAACCGTCTTTTTTTTTGCTGGAATAAGGTGGATTAAGTGGATCAGCACAGACTTTGAATTTAGCTTCCGCAGACACTATAGATGTTGCAGTCAGCAGGATTATTCCAGTGGACAGGCGGTAAAGTAAGGGTAGGGGGTTCATCAAACACTCCGTTATGATCTTCTCGGTAAACATAAGACAGTTTACTGCATAAGACTTTATGGCAGGAATAATAAATTGTGCAAATTTAGTTGTCACGCTTCCTGTGCTATCGCGTAGTAGAAGTCGCGGTTAACGCCACATTGCATAGCCGATTATTCTAAGCACCTAGCATAGAAAATGGATCCAGCCAAAAAATCGAAAATTTGATAAAGAGGGAGGTACTCTAAAATTACGCGGTGTTTGCGGCAGGGCATCGTTTATTACCGACAGTAAGTCTCTCTCGGAGAGCGACCGCTCGGATTGAAAATTTACGATGGTATTTTTGCTGAGATATTTGCTTGGTCACATGTTGTGTTAATCCATCGACTTTTCTTCTATACTTTGATCCTGTTTACTTGAGGACATACTATGGAAAAACCGTATATTTTACACATGCTGACCACGGCAAAAAATCTTAGCCCTTTTGATGTGAATATGGCGATGGATGCCGGTTGGGTCTCTGCCGTACCTTATATCAATGTGGAACTTGGTGAAATTCAAGGTTTAGTTCAGGATGCCATTTTTTCCCGCAGTGCAAAAAACTTAAAGCGCACCGCTATTTTTATCGGTGGACGTGATACTAAGCTTGCTATGGATATGCTGAAAATGGCTAAAAAATCCATGGTTCCGCCCTTTGAAGTGTCTGTGTTTGCCGATCCCAGCGGTGCATTTACCACTGCGGCAGGGATGATGGCTGCTGTCGAACGCGAGTTAATGACAAAATTCAACACAACCTTGGCTGGAAAAAACATGTTGGCGCTTGGTGGCACGGGTCCGGTTGGACAAGCGGCAGCAGTGATCGCCGCAAAAGCTGGCGCTCATGTGCGTATCATCGGTCGTCAGCTTGAAAAAGCACAACAAGCCGCTGGGTTATGCAGTAATGAATTTGGCGAAGGTAAAATCAATATTACCGCTGGTGCGGATATAGAGAAAGGCCACTTCATAAAGACAGCGGACATCGTCGTGGCAACTGGTGCGGCAGGCATTGAATTGTTGAATGCTGAATTAGTGGCATCTGCGCCTAGATTGAAAGTTGCCGCCGATGTTAATGCCGTCCCCCCCGCCGGTATTGCCGGTGTCGATGCCTTCCATAATGGCGTTATTATTGCGGGATCAAAAAGTGGTGCAGTCGGAATTGGTGCATTAGCGATTGGCAATATTAAATATCAAGCGCAAAATCGGTTATTAAAACAAATGATCGAAACGGATAAACCCATTTATCTGCATTTTGAACACGCTTTTGAAGTCGCAAGAGCGTACGTCAAATCGACTTCGTAAAATAACTGATTACTTATTGAGAGACAGATATGGAAAAACGCAGCATTCTACACATGCTTGATCCTATGCCCCATAATAGCCCATTTGACATCAACATGGCGATGGATGCTGGTTTTGATGTGATGATGCCTTACAGCAATGTCAAACCGGAAAGTGTGCATGGCTTGGTTCAAGATGCCATTTTCTCACGAGGACCATCCGGTGTTAAACGCACCGGCATTTTTATTGGAGGACGCAACTTGGCCTTGGCAGTGGAAATGATGGAAGCGGCTAAAAAAGCCATGGTTCCTCCGTTCGAAGTGTCCGTTTTTGCCGATCCCAGTGGGGCTTTCACCACCGCTGCTGCCTTGGTTGCTTGTGTGGAAAAACAACTGAAGGAAAAACATGGTAAAGAATTGAAGGATTGCCATGCTGTCGTCATCGGCGGTACCGGTGCCGTCGGCATTGCTACTGGGGTGATTGCATCGTTAGCTGGTGCTGACGTTATGTTGACCGATCATTTGTCAGTCGATACCGCACTCGACGTTGCTAGGGAATACAACAAGCGTTTCGGTTGCTCAATGAAAGGATCATGTGCCAGTTCGGAAGCGGATAAGGCGCGACTGGTTGCTAATGCTGATATTATTTTCTGCACAGCAAGAGCGGGTATTCAAGTATTAAGTGCAGAGGTATTAGGTGAGGCCAGGCTGCTCAAGGTTGCTGGCGATGTGAACGCAGTGCCGCCGCTGGGTATAGAGGGCGTTAAACGCAGTGATTTGGGAACCCCCTTAATTCATGCAGTCAATTCTAAAGGTGCGGTGGGCATCGGGGCGCTGGCCGTGGGTAATGTAAAGTATCAATTGCAAAATGCCTTATTGAAACTAATGCTGGAAACAGATAAGCCTTTGTATCTTGATTTCAGAGATGCTTTTAGCAAGGCTAGGGAGCTATAACCGCATTAAGGGAATCCTTTTGAAAAATTCAAAAGGCACCTTCTCCCTCTGGGATGCCTACATGGATGTGGCTTGGCAATGCAGGAGATATTGCCGAGAAGGTTGGGATGAGGGATTAAAACCAAGCATTTACAACCCTCACCCCAGCCCCCTCCCGGAGGGCATAAGTATCTACACAACTTTTCAATATAACAAAAACAATGGGTTGCCAAATCACCAAGCCCCCTCTCCTGCTGGATGCCTACATGGATGTAGGTAGTAGGGCAACGCAGGAGCAGTTGCCGAGAGGGTTGGGGTGAGGAGAATAAAATCAACTGTTTATATCCCCCTCATCCCGACCTTCTCCCTCAAGGGAGAAGGAGCAGATACTTGTGTAGATACTTATGCCCAGGGAGAGGGCGTAGCGAGGGTGTCGGTCGGGGATTTTTAGAGATAGCCATAGGCCATGTGTTGTGGATTAAATCAATCCGGCATCAATAAAACCATACTTAACCGCCAGTCTGGTCAATTCGACATCATTTTTTACCTGGAGCTTTTCATATAGACGGTAACGGTAAGTGTTGACCGTCTTGTCACTTAACATCAGCATATCAGCCATTTCCTGAATGGTTTTTCCTTGCAAGATGAGAGTCACTACCTCCGCTTCCCGTTGGGAAAGTTTTGCAAAAGGGGATTCGAGGCTGTCAGGCATACCTTGAAGTGCCAAATTATTCGCTACTTCGGTACAAAGATAACGCTTTCCCGACATAACTTTTCTTATAGCAATAATCATCTCTTCAAGTGTGGATCCCTTGGAAATGAAGCCCATTACACCGAGTTTAAGCAGTAGTTGAGGAATGGGTCCATTATTATGTACAGAAAGAGCAATAATTTTAACTTTTGAATTATGCCGTAAAATTCTCCGACACGCTTCAACCCCGCCTATACCAGGCATATTTATATCCATTAGTACGACATCCACAACTAAGTTGCCCACTTTATTCACGGCCTCTTCTCCCGATTGGGCAACACCAACGACGGTAATACCATCAGCAGCATTCAAAAGTGCTTCCAGACCAGTTCGCACAAGCTCATGGTCATCGACGAGTAAAATACGAGTCATAACTATCTTTAAATAAACATTAAGTTTTTGATAAAGCTTATAAAATACCTAATGGTATCCCAGCCTAGCTCGATTATACAGCAAAATACCACAGTATATCCGTTAGCGGTTAGCTTGGATTTAAAGCGCATAAATTGATTAGGTTCAATCAACGACCAACTGAAAAAATAGATCGCTAAACCGACAGTCTTTCATTTTTTCTCATTATGATCACTTAATGATGTAACCCCATAATTTAATCGGATTGACTACACTTTGAGTATAGAATGAACACTAACTGCCGCGCTGACCAAGTTGGCATCGAGCGCTACTATTCACGCCGTGAGCTAATACCAGAAAAGGAGTAAAAAATGCAGCAAGAAGCATTCGCAGGGCTTAAAAAAATCCCCTTTTTATCTCAACTATCTGATGAGGTATTGATTACGCTTGCGGAGAGAGCTAAATCGGCAAAATACCCTAAACAAACGATGATAGTTTCTGAAGGGGATGAGAGCAGTTCGCTTTATATCATTATCTCCGGCAAGGTTCGGGTATTTAGCAGTGATGATAAAAGTAAGGAAGTTACGTTGCTTATTCAGGAGCAAGGCTCATACTTTGGAGAAATAGCCTTACTCAGCGATCAACTCAGGTCGGCTTCTGTAGTGACCCTGGAAAAAACAGTCTGCGCAGTTATTTCGAAAAGTGATTTTATTCATTGGTTATTGAATTATCCCGATGTGGCAGTCATTTTATTAGGGGTGCTATCGGAAAAAATTAAGCAGTTAACAGGCAAGCTTAGAGAAATGGCCTTATCGAATGTCTATGAACGAACTATCAAAGCACTACATGAATTGGCAATCATTGAGGGTGATATCAGTGTGATCCATAATCGGCCAACTCAGCAAGAATTGGCTTCCATGGTAGGTGCATCCAGAGAAATGATTAATAAAGTTATGCACGAACTGACCAAAGGCGGCTATATAGTCATTGAAGATAAGACACTGATCATACACAAAAAACTGCCTTCTTCCTGGTAGAGAGGTTTGTTAATAGCTTTCATATTTTTTAAAAAGCATTATTTACTGCAATGGTAATCTTCGGCAATTGACGGAGAGACACAACCTAAAAATTAAGAAATACCTATGAGATAGTTAAATGGGCTTATTTTGATATGAATCAATATGGTTTTGAACGCACTTCCTTACACTTAATCGGAATATAGCGGCGTGGAAGATCAAAGAATGTTTGCGTCTGAGTGCGTTTTTTCTTGTAAAAACAAAGCATTTTACCTATTAGTTCGTGCGTTATAGCAAGTTATAATTGCTGAAATCGAAAATAGGTGTATTCTAAGCGTTAGGTGAGTAGGCTCAGCAATTCGTCAAAACACAGGCCAAATAAGTATTCTTACTCAATTATGGGAATCTCTAAAAATTCAAAAAGCTCCTTCTCCCTTTGGGAGAAGGTTGGGATGAGGGTTTTAAAATCAATCATTTACAACCCTCACCCTAGCCCTCTCCCAGAGGAAGAGGGGGGGTTAGAGATCCCCCTTATATAAGTATTAGTACGGATAGACAGCCTAGTTGAAATGTTGATAATGACCATGAGAAATCTGAAGAGCTATTTAAAATAGTCCGCTCGATAATTTCAAATCCGAGAAAATTTAGTTATGAACAATGTCTCATTAATGGAAAACCGGGCTACCGTCAAAGAAAGATTACGCCTATTTTTAGCAAATGAATTCGAGGCGTTAGCTTCTCCGCCAGCTAAAAATACTTCTTTCTTGTCGAGTGTATCTGACGAGGCTTTAACCACACTTATGGAAAAAGCCAAAACAATCAAGTACCCCAAGCAAGCAGTTATAATCTCGGAAGGTAGTGTCGCCAATGCCTTGTTTATAATACTTTCAGGCAAAGTGCGTGTGTTTACCAGTGATGATGATAAAAGCAAAGAAGTTACATTGCTGGTTCAGGAAGCCGGATCCTATTTTGGTGAAATTGCCTTATTGACCGATGAGCCGAGATCGGCATCTGTAGTAACGCTGGAAAAAACAGTCTGTGCCGTTATTTCAAAAAGCGATTTTCAAGTGTGGCTGATAATGCACCCTGATGTGGCAATAAGTTTATTAGGCGCGTTGTCGGAAAAAATCCGGCATTTAACTGATAAAGTTAGGCAGATGGCTTTGTCGAATGTGTATGAGAGGACTGTAAAAGTCCTACAGGAATTGGCGGTTGCCGAAGGGAATATCGGTGTAATCCAGAACAAGCCTACCCAACAAGACTTGGCCTTCATGGTGGGTGCATCGAGAGAAATGGTCGGTAAGATTATGCACGATCTCATTAAAGGCGGCTACATAGTCATTGAAGATAAGAAACTGATCATCAATAAAAAACTGCCTTCTTCTTGGTAGAGGTCAGCAGTAAACAAGTTGTAACGTGTCGTGTCGGCTGTTTGGAAATGCGGTATTTTCTAAGATTGCCCGTTTAGTTACAAATTCAACCGCGTATATCTGTGTTTGCATCAAGTGGTTTAATATATGGGAATCTCTAATAATTCAAATAATTCAAATAATTCAAATAATTCAAATAATTCAAATAATTCCTTCTCCTTCTGGGATGAGAGATTTAAAATCAATCATTTACAACCCTCACCCTAGCCATCTCCCAGAGGGTGAGCGTAGCGAGGGTGTCGGGGATTTTTAGATGTTCCCATATGGTTTTAGTTGATCCATCAACACAGCACCACAAGCAAAATAATCCCAGGAATTATCCCCAAAATCAAGCCAACAACAATGGCAATAAGCTCACCCGTGGAGTAATCGCAACCGCCACTACCGATATTGACGTGGGCGGCGCGGTCATTATCAAGCCCAGCGAGCATCATGCCGTCGAATTCATCGGCGACTTGTTCCTGCGAAGATGCCAGCATGATTCTTGAACGGGCATCACTAAGTCGAGTTTCTGCGGTTTTTAAATCATCGCTAAACGGCATGATATTTTCGGCGTTTTTAAGTGCGTTGATGGCATCGTCAGTAGGCGAAAGTGCCAGTTTACGGGCTTCGTTGAGGGTTGTGGCGGCGGTGATTTGATTTCTTAATTGGATGAGTTCTTTGCGTTGGCTAGGATCGCTTGGACAGGTGGATTTGATCAATGCTAGGGTTTCAGATGGCATCAAGTTTGCGGACACAGTACCCAGATTACCGATGATGAAAAGCATCAGTGCTGTTATTGCCCAATGGAATGTTTTTTTCTTATTTTTAGCCATTACTTTTCCTCGTTTATTATTGTGGGTGGTGAATCTCCAGATACTATCTGGTTAAGAATAAATTTTAATTTAGTGCTTTTTGCTAGGTTCTATTGTCATTTCAAAAATAGGCTTTCGAAAACAACTACTTGCCATCATCTGAACAAAATATAACCATTTGATGTAGAAAGTGTTTTTGTCAAATGTCAACATAGCCTAATGTTTGTTTACCTTAGGTTAAGTTTAGGACTATTTTGATAAATAGGTATAGGATTTTAACCCTGCGATCAGTTCCTTTTCGTAATCCTGCTTTTGCTGGTCGCTAAGTTGGCTATTCGCCAGTTTATTGCGGTAAGCAGTTGTTAGATCATCGCTGCTGATATGCACATAATCCAGCAAGTCGCTAACATGTTCGCCTTCCTGTAAGTCGTAGAAGTGATAGCCTTTGTCGTCGAGTTCAATGTTGATGGAATGGGTATCGCCAAATAAATTGTGCATATCGCCTAAGATTTCCTGGTACGCTCCGACCATAAAAAAGCCGATGAGATAAGGCTGGTTGCTGCCTATTTCATGTATGGCTAAGGTTTTTTCGATATTTTGGCCGTCGATGTATTGGTCGATACGTCCGTCAGAATCGCAGGTTAAGTCTTGGATAACTGCGCGACGCGTGGGCTGTTCGTTCAGTCGATGTATCGGCATGATAGGGAAAATCTGGTCTATTCCCCAAATATCCGGCATGGATTGGAACAAGGAAAAATTGCAGAAAATTTTATCGGCGAGCTTTTCATTCAGTTCTTTTAAGATAGCCGCCTCATTCTGATTGTTCGGATTAAGCTGGTTTTTTATCTGCTGGCAACGCAGGGCGTAGTCATTTTCCGTTTTAGCCAAGTCATTAATGCTGGCCTTACCGAGTGCGAATTGCTCTTGTCCGTCCTTAAAATTAAATTGCGTATCGTGATAAATTTCGACCAAATTAGTGCCGAAGGGTAGGGGGGTTATGTCAGCTTGATTGCTGTAAACCGATTCAATATCAGTCACATTGGTGATAAGCACCGCATGATGCGCGGTGATGGCGCGGCCCGATTCGGTAATGATGTCAGGCTGTGGCAGGTTATTTTCAGCGCAAACCTCGGCAAAGCTGCGGACGATATTTTGTGCGTATTCATCCAGGCTGTAATTGATGGAAGATTCACGTCGTGAGCGGCTGCCATCATAATCCACGCCCAAGCCGCCACCTGCATCGACAATCTTGATGGGAGCGCCCAGCCGGTGTAGTTCGGCGTAGAATTGTCCCGCTTCTTTCAAGGCAACCTTGATGTCACGGATATTGGCAATTTGCGAACCCATGTGGAAGTGCATCAGTTGTAAGCAATCTAGCAAATTGGCTTGCTTAAGACGTTCAATTAATTGCAGGACTTCGTTAGCGTGTAGCCCAAATTTAGATTTTTCACCGCCGGTATTTTGCCACTTTCCTGCGCTGATACTCGCAAGCCTAACGCGCACACCGACGCAGGGTTTAATGTCTAATTTAGCGGCTTCTTCCAGAATCATACCCAGTTCAATCGGTTTTTCGATGACCAGATAGACTTTAAGGCCAAGCTTCAGCCCAATCAAAGCCAAACGTATATAAGCCCTATCTTTATAACCATTGCAAACCACCACGCCGCTCGGTTTGGAAAGCGCCATAATTGCCAGCAATTCCGGCTTGCTACCTGCTTCCAGACCAATGTTATCGGCTGAAATAATGCCTTCAACCACTTTGCCTTGTTGGTTAACCTTAATCGGATAAACTGGCGTATAGCGGCCTTGATACTGATTGTTAGTGCAAGCTTTCGTAAAAGCGTCATTCAGGCGTTTAACTCGGTCTTTAAGGATGTCGGTAAAGCGCACCAGCACGGGTAAGGATAAGTCTTTATCGCGTAAGGTTTGGGCAATTTCATACAAATCCAACTCGGTTGCCTTGTCTGCGCTGGGTTTTACCGAAACATTGCCCTGGTCATTGATGGAAAAATAACCATCTCCCCAAAAGTTGATCGCATAGGTTTGGATGGATTGAAGGATAGTCCAGGTGTTAGCTCTAAGTTCGTCCAAAATGAAACTCCGTGTGCATTAAACATCTTTGTGTCTTGATTTAAGCGGCGCGTCCCTTGTCCCTTGAGGGAGGCAGCATGGATTCCTGTTGCCGCACTTCCTCCATCCTTGGAGGGCGAAGGCTAGGATGCGGGGGAATTAAAGGTATTTTCCTGTGTTGTGTCTCCTCACCCCTACCCACTCCAGCAGGAGAGGGGGTTTTCTTAACTTAATGACAGTGGTATTCACGGTCGAAACATGAAGGGATACGACCTTAATGCTATTATAGTGATTTTATTTCCAAGGACTGCCAAAAATGAATCCAACAGAATGGTTTACCGAAGAACATTCGGGTGCCGGCTCGGCATTCTCGTTAAAAATCAAACGCAAACTGCACGAAGAACAATCGCCTTTCCAATACCACGAAATCTACGAAACCGAAACTTTTGGCAACCTGATGGTGCTGGACGGTTGCACGATGGTATCAACCCGCGACAACTTCCTCTACCACGAAATGATTAGCCATCCAGCCTTATTCACCCATCCCGACCCAAAGAAAGTCTGGATTATCGGTGGCGGAGATTGCGGCACTTTGCGGGAAGTCTTGAAGCATAAATCGGTGGAAGAAGCCGTGCAAATCGACATTGACGAGCGCGTCACCCGCCTTGCCGAAATTTATTTCCCCGAACTGTGCGAATCTAACAACGACCCTAGGGCAGATTTGAAGTTTATCGACGGCATCAAGTGGATTAAGGACGCTGCGCCTAATTCGGTGGACATCATCATCGTCGATAGTACCGATCCCGTCGGCCCTGCGAAAGGATTGTTTAACGAAGAATTCTATCGTGGCTGCTTTGCTTGCTTGAGCGAAAATGGTTTGCTGGTACAACAAAGCGAATCTCCCTTGTTGCATTTGGATTTACTCAAAGCCATGCGCGATGCCATGCAAGCGGCAGGTTTTGCGGCATTGCAAACCTTGTATTTTCCACAATGTATTTACCCGTCAGGTTGGTGGAGCGCAACTATAGCCAGTAAAGCGAACTTGAATGGCTTTAGGGAACAGGATTCTGCCAATAAACCGTTTGATACGCTTTATTACAATGTCGATATCCACAAAGGCGCTTTGGCGCAACCGGAGTTTGTGAAGAAGGTGTTTGGGTAAGTTATGAAAAGATGCAACCCAGGTTAGGCAACTGCTAGTAATTTTATGAACCTTAAAGATTTCCTAAATGTTTTTATCGACGATTTTAAAAAGCTATCGTTAGGTGCCAAGATGAGTTCTACTCACATTCGGTTTTTTGTTGTGGCTTGCTTCATTGTCAATTGTTTACCCTGAGGTTGCGACTCAACGCATTGTGAAAGGGTTTAATTAAACGGGACACATCTAGAGGCAGATAGAGGCAGATTTATAAAGTCATTAGAGGTGGCTATGAAAGAACAAACGACACGGCCAAGTCCGAA
>NZ_JBEBKJ010000082.1:0-16430 GCF_040079455.1 Methyloglobulus sp.
ATTAACCTGCAAGTCTTTGAGTAGCGACTTGAGCAATGCCAGTGATTTGCCGGTAGCCAAGGTTGCATCTGGGATAATCAGCCACTCCCCCTTCCATGAGCGACCGTCGCGTTCATGGCCATGCACCAGATTCTCAGCCATGTGCGCGGCATGATGCCTGACTACCCTTGATAAAGTGCCAAGATGTTCGGAAATTTCCGGGTTGCGTTTTTGCGGCATGGTAATGCTGCCGACTGCTCTGCACACAAAACCTTCGCTCAACTCACCAATCTCAGGTCGTTGCAAGTTGACGATTTCTTGGCCGATCCGGTCACCAGTTGACGTAATCATCGCCAACACATTCAACCATTCGGCATAACGGTCTCGGCTGCTAGTCCAAGAAACAGCGGGCGTTTCCAAGCCTAAGCGCTGCATAAAAGTCTTTTGTAATGCTAATGCTTGCGGCCCGAAGGAAGATAGGCTTCCGACACCGCCGCTAAGTTGTCCCACGCTTAGGCGGGGTTTAATCTCAAGCAAACGCTGGTGATGACGTCCGAGTTCGTCCAACCAAGTTGCGGCTTTAAAACCGAATGTAATCGGCAACCCTGGTTGGGCGTGGGTGCGTCCGCACATGACAGTGTATCTGTGCTGACGAGCTAGATCAATCAGGATTTGTTGAATTGCAGTGAGTTGTTCTAAAAAGTGTTGATGCACTTTTAATAAAGTACGCACCGTATGGGTATCGGTTATATCCTGGACGGTTGCCCCGTAACAAAGCCATTCTCCACCAATAATGCCGCAATTTTTTTTGACGGCATTAATCAATCCCATCAATGAATGATTGGTAAGGAGAAAGCCTTCGCCCACTTCTTTTAAGAAGGCTTCGTCGATTACAATGCCTTGGTAAGCCGCTTTAATTTCTATTGCAGCTTGCTCCGGGATCAAGTCAAACTCGGCTTGTACTTGCGCGAGTATAGCCATGACTTCAAGCCAGCCTAAGACCCTGTTTTGTTCGGCAAATAAAGGACGCAGTTCATCATCAGCCCAGGAAGAACCGTAAATAGTCGAATCGCTGATATGGACTGAGTTAAGCATTATCTGATTGGTTACAGACATCCACGGATCAAGTCCGCCGCTTTTTCTGCGATCATAATTGTCGGCGCGTTGGTGTTACCGCTGACAATAGTAGGCATGACAGAGGCATCTACCACCCGTAAGCCGCTAACACCATTTACCCTCAAAGTCGGATCGACTACCGCTGTTGCATCAACTCCCATCCGGCAGGTCGTTGTCGGATGCCAAGTAGTCGATGCCGTGCGCCTTACAAAGTCTGCCAAACCGTCATCATCGCGTGTATTGATTCCTGGGGATAATTCATTGCCCCTGATATCGTCAAATGCCTGTGCGTAAAGAATTTTGAGATTCCATCGCACACCTGCTACCAAACAACGAAGGTCGTCAGGATCACTGAAATAACCCGGATTAATGCGGGGACGATCCAATGGATCGGCGGATGACAAGGTAACTTCACCACGGCTAGCGGGCCTGTTAACGTAAGCCGTTAGCGCAATACCGTGACGAGTAACTTGACCCGCCTCAGGGTATTCAGGTGTTAAGTTGCCAAACAAAAACAATTGCAAATCAGGATACGCCACGTTGGGATCACTTTTAACAAAAGCCCCTGTTTCCAGGAAATTTGAAGCCAAAGGACCTGTTTTGTTGGATTCATAATCGTTTGCAGCGGCAATTTTGTCGTTATTAGGTAATGGTGAAAAAGTTAAAGGCTGAGTCAATTCGCAGCGTACACGGGCGTGAATATGGTCTTGCAGATTTTTGCCGACTTCCGGCAAATCTACCCGCACATGAATGCCTAATTTTTCAAGTTCCAAAGCAGGACCCAAACCCGACAACATCAATAATTGCGGAGACCGGAAAGCCCCTGCAGACAAAATGACCTCGCAAGCGGCAAAAGCTCGTTCTACGTCACCTAAGTGAAGATACTGAACACCAATAACACGATGATTATCGAATAGTAGTTGGGTGGTTTGGGCATTGTTGATTACAGTCAAATTGGGGCGAAGCCGCGCCGGGTGCAAATAAGCCTTGGCAGCGCTGCATCGGACACCCTTAGCAATTGTCCTTTGCAACTGACCGCAACCATACTGTCGTTCGCCATTGAAATCAGGATTAAAAGTTATACCCATTTCCTGGGCGGCGGCTAGATAACACTGGGTAACCGGCGATAGTTGCGGATGGCTTGAGACGACCAAAGGCCCTGATTGACCATGATAGCGATCATTAAAGGCTTGGTTGGTTTCAGATTTGATGAAATAAGGCAGGACGTCCTCATAACTCCATCCTGTGTTACCCAAGCCTGCCCAGTGATCGTAATCAGCCCGGTTGCCGCGGATATAAATCATATAATTGATGGAACTGGAGCCACCCAATGCTTTCCCTTGCGGTATATAAATACGACGGCCATTCATACAAGGCTGCGGCACCGTACGGTCGCTCCAGTCGTAGAGGCTGTCCTGCAACTGGGAAAATAAGCCGGGCGTTTGAATGGCAGGGTCGTTGTCTTCACAACCGGCTTCAAGCAATAAAACACGGCAGTTTGGATCCTCGCTCAGCCGGTTGGCAAGCACACAACCGGCTGAGCCGGCACCGACGATAATATAGTCAAAGCCTAATCTGGACATGGCTTATTTTGGCCGACTTCTTTCATGGCGCGTTCCAATATTGATTTTTGTTTACAGGCAAAATAAACTATGCTGGACTGATTGTTATCATGATGGTCTGCCAATTTTTGGCGGCATTCGGCAATCATATTATTCATGCTGCCAATTGCGGTGCCGCCGGGTTCTGTTCGTGCCTGGATAGCTATTGTGACATCTAGGGCAGACTTAAGCTGTTGTTCAGTCAGCGTAATAGAATAGCCGAATACCCTTTCAGCACACTGCACTAAAGTCTTAAGCTCGAGTTCCAATATGCTTTTCCCTTGGTGCTCGTTTGCCAGGAAAGCTACCAATTGATGCGCCCTTCTAAAATCCAGTCCGCATTCCACTACCAATGCCTCAGCCAGATCGGTGGACATGACCCAACCGGAAGCCACTAAAGCCCTGCCTCTCTCGGCATTGAAGGTCATATCTTCCAGCACTTCTGTCATCAAAGACATAGTATTATTGACGGTTTGCATCGCATCAGGCAATTCCCCATAAATCAACAAACGATTATCTGGTTGACCTGAAGGCGTCCTGGCCGATACCGTGACTGTAGTCATCAGGCCGATCATTTTATTGGCTACGCCACGAATATGCGTCAACGCAAAAGGATTCTTTTTGTGCGGCATGATTTTACTGGCGCGAGCGTGGTGGTCATTCAATTCCACAAGTCCAAACTCCTGGGTGCTATAAACCTGCAAATCTTCTGCCAATCGGCTGAGATTGATACTGCACGTCGTCAGAATTGAAGCGGCTTCTATGAATAAATCCGCTTGCCACATTGCATCACGCGCATGAGGAACTACGCCGTTAAAGCCTAATAAAGCCGCTAATGGCTGCCTACCTTGTAATAACCTTGAACCATTGGTGCTACCGCAGCCCATTGGACTAAGATTAAGTCGTGCCAAAAAAGCCTCTAGCCGTTCCAAATCACGTAGCAATGGGTAAGCGAAACCCAATAAATAATGTCCGAAGGTCGTTGGTTGGGCTGCTTGCAGGTAAGTGTAATCCGGCATGATGGACAATGAGTGCTGTCCAGCTTTACTGACTAGGGTCGTCGATACTCCGATTAGGGTTTCGATGAACGCCACCAGTGTTTGCCGCAGTACCAGAATAAACGCGGTCGTCGTCGCTTCCCTGCGGGCACGGCCTGCACCCAACCAACCCACAGTTTCTGTACGCTCTGCTAGCCAGGCTTCACGGTTGGTATAGATATCTCCTCTGTCCGGAGTCATTACGAACGAAGGCGGTTTGGTTTGCAAAGCCAATAATTGTGCCAGCAAAAGATGGCCTTGGGATTTCGGGATAGTGCCCAGTTCTATGGCGACCAAGGTATGGGCAATATCAACCAGCCCTATCGCCTCAAATAATTGCACCTGATGGCTTAATTCATCAGTAAACGCAGACTTGACCATCCTGTCCGACGGCGGGCTTTTTAGCCTTGTGCCAATTTCCAGGATTTTTTCCTGTAATGAAACTGGCTGACGGACATCGTTACCCGTCATGACGCTGTGCCATTCGGAGTCATTGGCGGATTAATCGCACCATTACTTTCTACTTCGTTGGGATCCCAGGAACCTTCCCGTAATAGCTTGCCCGTGACGCGATTCAGGGTTTCAAAACGCAAGCCGTTACGTAGCGCTTCGACTGCAAGAACTTGGTCTATCGGGATATTGCCCAACCCGGCATTCGCACCAAATTTTTCGATGAAAAAAGCCTGTTGGGACTTAAGCGGTGCCTCCCATATCAATGAATCGGATTTATCGCCAATCATTCCGATAATGACATCGACCTCAAATTCGTCAACATTACCCAACTCATCGAACACGCCTACGCTATGACCGCTCTCGCGTCCCTCGATAATAACCCAGGCTGCGCCCCATTCCAGGTCTTCTAAAACTTCATCGGCCATTTGTTCTGGGGTAGGTTGTCTTTTCGGGTCTTTTTTGCCGACTTCAGTGATCGGAATCAGTCCAGCATTTAAGGCACATTCGATAATCCGTTTGCGTCTAAATCTCGGAATAGGCAGGGTTCCGTCAGAAATTTCAACGGCTGTAAACCCTAAGGCTTTGGCATGGGTCATATACACCCGGCAATGCTGGGTGAGCAACGCCACTTCCAGCATTGTCCCTCCAGGAAAAGTGAGAATATTGTGTGCAGCCAATGTATGCAGTTTTTCTTGTAGCAAGCTCTTGTCCATAAAAGCGGATGTGCCAAAGCCGAATTTCCAGTGATCGATATAGTTGGCACACGCTTGCAGGATACTTTGGGTTTCATGCAACCCTAAGCCGACATCCATTACCATCGTGCAGCCACTTTTGCGAGGTTTAATCTCTCGTAAATCTCGCTGGTTTTTTATGATATTTTCCCACGCAAGCTCAGACATGTCTTAAATTCTCGACAAATAATTGACGTAAAGCCTTTTCAATCATGGCCAAATCTGTTCCCCACGGCACGGTTACGGTGTTACCTTCTTGTTCAAAGTCATATTCCAATAAGCAACACTTCAAAATGGTCGCTTTTTTGTCCGACTTTAGCAGTTTACGTGGACACATTTCCACACGGGGTGGTTCATCTCCGTAGTAATGGCGGTGAAATTGTAAGCTGCGTTCACATCCCAACAATGTCCAATTTTGGCGTTGTTTGGGACGCTCATCAAGAAAATAAACCGGTGCGCTCAAATCATTAAGCCCACCAGAGCGACATGGCACCAAATAAGCTTCCGGTGTTACCGTTCCGGCAAGATTACGCAGGTCGATTGTTTCCAATTCTAAGGCGATAGGCGGTAAATCGGCATAACTGAGTACCTGTTCAACCACGTGATACAGTTTGGGCGGTTCGGGCGGAATGACTTCGATTACCCGTAACACGAAAGGGTTGGGGTGGTGGATTATATTGACATGGTCAAATGCACCAACCACGATTGCCGTCTGTTGCGATGAAACATGATATTCTAAGGCTGTCTTGCCTAAGGCACTGCGGTTACCCGGATCGGTTTCAGGATCGTCGATAAAAACGCAGTCATCCGGTAAAGCCAATACTTCGACTTTTTCAACAGCAGTGAATAAAGTCTCCGAACGGGCGCGTTGCACGGCAACTACGGCATATTCTTGGCGGTTATTGTGCAAAATAATAATGTCAGTGCGCCGATAAACTTCCCTCGAATGTATGTAATGCTCGATGGCTTCGGCATCCATTGCGCCATCGTAAGGCTGGAAACTGACACAACGATACGGTAAAGGCACAAAGTTTTGCCGCTGTTTTAAATCACCGACTTGAAGAATTGCCCCGTTCATTCAGAAAGCCCTTTTCAGTTCAAAAGTTCGCACTCGATCGTCCTGGCTGAGTTCGCGTTCATGAATTTTAAGCGGATCAAGCTGGCGAATAAATTCAATCATCTCAGGCTCAGGCAAAGCGGCTGTTAGCAGATTATCGGCAACTGGAAATTCAAATTCCGTACTTTCGCTTACTAACTCAATACTGGTGTCTGGATAGACAAAACGAAGTTCCGCATGGCCTTCGGCATTGAAGCCAAAAATACCTAAATCGGTGACAATGCAATCCGGGCCACGGCCATGATAAGGCATACTGGAACGCAGCAAACCATCTGCTGTGCGATGTCCCACACTGGTGACAAAATCGCAACGGTTAACCAAACGGTAACGGCGGCGGCCTAAGTCATCTGCATGGGTGCGATGCGCCGCTGTCCAGATGGTAATATGGCCTACGTCGCAAGACAAATTGCAACCTCCGCCACCTCCGGGTAGTTTTAACGTAAGCCGCTCTTCGTTTCCCAAATGAGTGACATTCATGTTACCCCAGCGATCAATTTGCAAGCCCGACAAAAACATTCGGCCTAGCCGTCCACTCGAAGCAAGGTCAAATAATTCTTCAATCGACAAATGACATTCGGCATCACGGTTCATCGCAAAATCGTTAGTCGTTGGCGTTAAAAATGCTGGGGTCGGATTGATGCCATAGGTCGCGCCGGCTACCAACACCAAATTAGGCGCATGGTTGCGTTTCGCCAAGTGCAAAGCTAACTGCACCAAGGGCGATCCAAAACCGTGAAAAGCCAATACCCCATCCTCTATCGACAGTGCGATTTGATAAATCATCAATTCGCCGAGCGTACAGCTTTTTATTTTTGCCGCCTTATTCATAAAGCTGCATCCACTGATCGATGCCATCTTTCCATTGCTCAAGGCGGATAAGCTTTTTTTGACCACCAATCAAATTTAAATAACTGGCGTGGTCTTTACAATCATAAACAAACGGATTGAGGTAATTGTCACGGAAGTTATCGGTGCCGTTTTTTGCTGCCTGGTAGTAGAGCTTCGTATGTTCCCTGTCGTAAGCATAACGAGGGTAGCAGGATGTCGGGTGGGCACCGTAGGGCACTTCGCAAAGGGCGGTGACATAAAAATAAGGAATCGTTACGCCTTTGTTTGCCAGTTCATGATGAGGGATTAAAGCTTCAACCGTAGCGATGACTTTTTTAGCTGCCTTGGCAAAAAATATGTCGGCTACTAGCGGCCCTTCAATATGCAAATTGCCATGCTCGTCGGCATAGTGGGCATGGATAAGGGCGACATCGGGTTTGAGCGCAGGCACCAATACCAGCTGCTCGCCGGTAAATGGGCAAGCCATCGTTTTAAACTCTGGATGCAGCTTTAGGAAATCCGTCCCTTGTACCGAACGGATCGGCATGAAAGGCAATCCCTGGATCGCTGCCCTAAGTTGCTGGACTAAGGTATAACAGCAGTTATCTTCGACTTTGACGGCACCTGTTTCACAGGCTCGACGGTAGTTGATCGCCATGCCAAAATCCTGCTCAAAGCCGACATACGATTCTGCACTGGTGGCAACACTCCCTGCACCACATAAAAGGTCAACATCAATGCCATGTGCCGAACCGACAAGTTTAAGGTCTTTAATATTTTGTCGAATCAACTCCCTTAAAGCCGCCATCGGTTCGCGCCAGGACAACCCACCGCCAATAGCCAAACAATCGCCGCTTTGTATGTGCGCGACGAGTCGAGTTAATGGACATCGTTTATCGGCTTGTGTATACATGTTTTTTGGCCTTAAATAGCTGTCATAGCGCCGTCTACAGTAAATGCCGAGCCGCAGACGAAACTGGCTTCATCAGATGCTAAAAATAACACTGCCGCGACAATTTCTTCGGACTTACCGAACCGCCCTATCGGATATTTACTTAACCGTCTCTTCATCATCTCTTCAGACTCGTCAGTTGCGAGAATTTGTCGTCCCATGTCAGTATTGTCAATCATGCCTGGACAAATGCAGTTGACGCGTATGCCTAACTTTGAATAATCAACCGCCATTTGTTTAGTCAAACCAATGACAGCGGCTTTGGAAGCACAATAAGCCGCCATATTGGGAATCCCTACCATACCAGCCACTGAGCCAAAGTTAATGATGGTTCCGCCATGTTGTTTCATCGCTGGCAATGCGGATTTCGAACACAAGTAGGTGCCATTTATGTTAACTGCCATGACCTTATTCCAAACCTCGGGTTCCGTAGTTTCCACAGTACCAAAATCGGCAATACCGGCATTGTTAATCAAAATATCGAGTGTTCCGGCAAAATCTGCAATTAGCCTGGAAAAGGTATCAGCAACTTCGTTAGGATCGGAGATGTCAAGTTGATACGCTTTGACAACTATGCCATCGGCACGGAGATTTTGGGCGGCATCTGATAATGCAGCCTCGTTAATATCCAAAATAGCAAGTGAAGCACCTTCCATGCCCAAACGTCTGGCGATGTCATACCCCATGCCGGTAGCGCCACCAGTGATGACTGTCTGTTTCCCTTGAAATCGATGGCTTATCATCGTGTTGATTAATTAATAGGTTTACATGTCATTAAAATGAGGATCACCCGCACGTAATCGACATAATTGGATGAAATAACTGGGGCTGATAAATAATTCGTCCATATCAGCCAAATCGTCTATCGTTAGTCCTTTTTTTACCAGGTAATTGAGGTATTGAAACCCATCTTTTGCACCATAGCCAATATGAAAAGCCCCTAAAACTTTACGGTTATCACCATCGATAATAAGCTTTTGAAAACCGGACATGCGCGGCTTTGCCATTAAATACAGCATCATCCGATCGCCTGCTGGCAAGCCAACATCTAACCCATTTGGGTTATCCGGGGGCAATTTCATGACTTTTACGTTGGCATGTCGCTGACGCGCTTCCTCTTCGCTCAATCCCAACCAACAAACCTCGTAGTGCGTATGCATAAAATCAGGGTAATCAACCGCTTTATATTCAGTGGTTTGTCCCATGATGTTTTTAGCAGCACACACGCCTTCTTTCCTGGCTTTAAACATTTCCATTGGCGGCCCGGTGACATCTCCGACGGCGTAAATATGGGGTAATGAGGTTTCCATGTGACGGTTGACTTTAATGAAACCTTTTTCCCCAGTTTCCAAAGCCAATTTTTGGGCAATAATTTCGGAATTGGCCTGTTCGCCCAATCCCATAAACACAAAATCGGTATCAATAGTTATTATGCTATCTGAAGTTTTAATGGAAACCGACTTCACCTTGCCTTGCGCATTTCCCTTTATCTCCATCACTTCGGCATTTTCCAAAAACTCCATGCCCTGTTCTTCCATCATAAGGATGGCATAGGCACGGGATTCAGCATCTTTAAGCATGGGCATTATTTGATGCCTTGCTACCACAAGCGTACGCCGACCTGTGCTATTAAAAAAACAACCGTATTCAATCGCTGATTTCCCCCCGCCAATCACGACGATAGTATTACCCGGTTCATAATCCAACTTTTCTACCAAGGTTTGGGAGTTGAATACGCCTTTTAAATTAGCACCGGAAATATCTGGCAAGACGGGCTTGGCGCCTAAGGCTAAAACAAGATTTTTTGCGTGAAACTCGCGGTTGCCAACTTGAATAGTGTGGGAATCGATAATTGTGGGTTCTGTATTGAGTGCAAACTCCAACCCCAGTTGCTCTTTAGTTTGGTAGTTCATCACGGCATGGGGGCCTGTCCTACCAGTTCGAAAGAGCTCAACAATGTTCTTTATGGAAACAATTTTGTCGTTGAGCTTTTGAAACCAGAGCTTACCGGAAAAGGTGCGCTCCAGCATCAATTGTGCCGCGCAGTCTGAAAACAGATGGTGAGGTACACAGGCTTGATGGGGGCAAGAACCCCCAAGAAAAGGCCAGCGATCTATAATAAGCACTCGACCGCCAAGAGCTCGCAAATAAGCCGCCCCAAAACGTCCGGCAGCACCACCACCCAGAAATATAGCATCGAATTCGCGGATATCTTTGGGGTTTATGTTGAAAATAGGTGCACTATCGCCGGACTCCAGTGTCTCGACGATTACATCTTGCCATTTTCCGATGCTATAACAGTCTCCCCAAACATCCATTGGTAGCCGCCCAGTCTTAATGTTTAAATAATGTCGTCACTTTGTAAACTAGCTAACGATCTTGTTGGCTTGGTGCTATCCCAAGCCAATTTAAGATTCAGCACTCATTTATTTCGCTAGTTCATTACGGACTATTTTTGCCCCCTCGACTAAAGCATGAAGTTTGTCTTGACAAATATAACGTTGCAGCAAAATGAGTCCGCAGTCAGTCGTAACACCCAACTGTTCAGCCGGAACTACCGTGAGTAATTGGCGAATTTTTGCTGCAACTTGTTCGGCGGTTTCTGTGACCGTGCTTTTAACATCGATAACCCCTGCCCAGAACATCATGTTCTTGGGGATTGGATGTTGTTTCAGTATTTCAAGGCCTGATTGATCAAAAGAGATACGGCCTATGCCTTCGATGTTGAACACATCAATTTTGGCCTCAAAAGATTTTGGCACCACGGATGAGGTGGGATTTGGTGCTTTAGCGTCTTGGGCACGTTTGGTTAAATCAAACACCTCCCCGCTACCTGCGGTATTATCAGGATAATAAGCCGGTGTACCGCCCCAATTGCCCCAACAGATGTGACAAACAATCTTGGCGTGTTTAACGCCTGCTACCGCACGGTTGAACGCTTCGATTGCCCAATCTTCATAAAAATAAGGCCAAGTGAATTCGTCAAGCTGGATATATTCCACACCCAATTCGTCAACGGCTAAAATATCTTCGTTGATAGCAGCAGCAATGGCTAATGCGCGGTCGCGGCTGTTGGAGTAATGTAAGTCATTGGTACATTGCGCCAATACTTGGATGCCCGTGTATTGGACTTTGACAGGTTTGTTAGTCGCCCGTTTGAGGGCACGGGCTTGTTCAACCATGATTTGCCCCCGGCGTTTGATTTCCTGAGTGACCGTGGCAGAATGTAACCGGCTATAGATTGGAAAGCCAAGATGGCTTCCCGATAAATCATAGCCTAACCGATTGAAATAATAATAAAGTGCGGCATCGGCATAGTTGTCACCATGAAGTCGACCATCCGCGATAATATCCAAGCCAGCATTAACTTGGTCGGTAGCAATAGCCGCCGTTGCATCCTCCAAGGCCTCCCGCCACATGGCGTCCGGTGGCTGTCGATCTCCCTTGAAATGTCTTGCAAAATCAGCATCCCACCATCGTGGGTTAGGATAATTGCCTACCATACTTGTCGGAATCAAAACCGTATTCATTTTGCACCTCTCTTATAGTTATTTTATGGTGGTTCTCCCTGATTTATTTATTCTCCAATTTATGCAGCTATCAAATGTTCGACACCTCTTTTGGTAAATTTTTTATTTTATATTCATCTACTTATGATTTATAAGCCTGATTTAATTATGGTTTTTATTAAAAATTATTTCTACTCATGCCCCCACAACAGGGGCATCCAGCGGCATGTTCATTCTCCAGTGGATGAATGTTTTCATATACATGAATCGGCTTCGCGTCATGACTGCCGCATCGGGAACAGACCCACTCTTTGGGTGCCTGTGTATTGGCCATTACCAAACCTTTGAATTGATGATTACACTTAGGGCATTGGAGTTCATAAATAGGCATTAGTTTCTCTAATGATTAGCATAAAAACGCATTCGAATACACGATAGGGTCATAAACTCCCATATTTCTGCCAATGTTTTTCAAAAAGAACAGCCTCATCAAGCGGCCTGGGTTTGATAGGCCGTGAAACCCAAGTCAGGTTAACCATGTGACGGGCATTGACATTTTCGGTCGTAATATTTCCTCCCCAAGTTCCACAACTAAGACTTAGTGTATAAGGCAAACCGTTTCGTGGGCTGCCTGCACCTTCATTCAAACTCTGGTTGACCATTACCCTTGCGGTCTTGGTTTGCATTGCCAAAGCCATCGCATGCTCGTCATTAGTTGTATGGATGCCGCACGTGTGACCCTGACCCTGATACTCCGTAATTGCGTTTACTTGGCTTATGGCATTGTTAATGTCGCCTACATATTTATAAAGTGTTAACACTGGCGACAATTTTTCCCCTGAAAAAGGATGCTCAGGGCCAGCTCCATTTTCCCCCACGATCAAACAGCTACAATCTTCAGGTACATCGAAACCAGCCAATTTTGCGATAAGGGATGGTGATTTTGCGATTACATCAACGCTCGGAATATGGTTTTCAGGTGTAGGCCACATCAGTTGTTGTAATTTGGCCTTTTCATCCGAGTTACAAAAATAAGCGCCCAATTTTTGCAGGCGTTCGGTTAAATCATCATAAATCGACTCTTGAGCAACAACCGAATTATCGGCCAGACAGCTGGTCGCGTAATCAAATTTCTTGGCTATGACAATCGTATTGGCTGCATCGTCCAGATCGGCGGTTTCATCAACCACATGGACTGAATTGCCGACCCCAACACCATAAGCCGGTGTACCGGAACTGTAAGCGGCTTTCACCATCGCGGCACCACCCGTTGCAACAATCAAGTCCGCTTGCTGCATCAACTGTTGGGTTTTCAGAAGTGACGGTTTTTCAATGACCTGCACCAAATCGGCGGGGGCACCAACCTGCTCACAAGCTTCGCGCATGATCTTCACGGTCAGTTCAGTCGTAAGTTGCGTCCGAGGATGGGCGGCTACGATAATTGCATTGCGACCTTTTAAGGCCAGCAGTGTTTTTAGGGGCGGTGTCGCGTCAGGGCCTGTCGTGGGAATCAACGCTGCGACGACACCGACAGGTTTGGCGATTTTAATCAGGCCTTTTTCAGGAATTTCCTCAACGATACCGACCGTTTTCACTGCCTGCATATCACGTAAGGTTCCCATGCAGCGGTTACGAATCTTGCTCACCTTATCGTTATAATTGCCAAAACCGCCCTCATCAACCGCCAATTTCGCCAATTCTTTTGCCCGTTCTTCCCTAACAATAGCCCAACAAACCGCCGTCACCAATTCGTCAACTTGGTCTTGAGTGTAATTGGCGATCTTTTCCTGGGCAGTACGGGCTTTTTGGATATAAACCGCTATTTCATTAACCTCTGGTTGAGTATTTGCATTCATGGAAATTCCAATGATTTTGTAATGATCTGCATGAATTAAAGCTACATCTTGTTGCAACTTACGTCAAGCGGCTTATGCTTTAGATGCAATAATAATTTCTTATATTAAATCAATCAGTTATATTTATTTTTCTCCAAACTGTACCGTTTTTGTCAGTCATTCAGTTAAAGTAACTATGTCCACCTCTTCTTGTCATGTACATTGATTTGCCTATCATTGATAGTCAACAACAATTCTGCCATAAAAGCCAAGCCAAAATTGCATAGTTCCTGGAATTGTTAAGCATCGTCATGAGTGATTCGGTCAGGTTTGAATCAGGAGTTATTTTAGCGCAGGTAAACAGAGAGCCCTTAAAATGAGGGTCTGTCATTCCCTATCTTAAAGTCAGCTTTCGGAAACCTCGAAGAGCTGGAGTTGGCCGTTTGGAGCAATTCGATTTATTTTTTAAAGCGGACGCTCACAACTGCTGCGGAATATGATTGGATTATATACGAAGATATTTATACAACACCATGATTATAAAGGGTTTAAAAAATTACGAGGGTTTGGGCTTAGAACCCCAATATAGAACCGAAGCCCAATGCGAAGAGGCTTTCATACAAACGCGTTGGTCGGAGGGGTTTAGATGCCCTGGGTGTGGCCCTGGGAGCCATTGTATCCTGCATGCTAAAGGTCGCGCAGAACATTCCAATGCAATGCCTGTCACCGTCAAACGTCCCTGATTGCCGGGACATTATTCCAGGGAACGAACCTGCCCTTGACCACCTGGTTTCTGGCGATTTATTTGGTCAGCCAAGCCAAAACTGGTTTATCGGCCTTGGCATTGAAGCGGTATTTGGGCGTGAGTTACCCCAGCGCGTGGCTCATCCACCATAAGCTGATACCCGCAGGGCACAAGTGCACGCGATGGCGGAGCGGGAAGACCATTACCTCCTTCAACTAGACGATGCCTATCTGTACCCACAGGGCATAAAGGCGGCGAACGCAGCGGTGGCAAAGCGGGTCGCGGATCGGAAAACAAGGTTCCATTTGTAGCCGCTGTCTCGGTGGATGACGAAGGCCATCCGGGCCGTGTCAAACTGACGCCAGTGTCCGGCTTTACCAGCGGGGCAATAGAAATGTGGTCGAAAAGCCACCTGCAAGCAGGTTGCACAGTACATTCCGACGGGCTGGCTTGCTTTGGTGTCGTCAGTGCTGCCGGATGCCGGCATATTCCGCTCGTCGTGGGCGGCCGCAAACCCAAGGAATTACCCGAGTTCCGTTGGGTCAATACGATGCTGGACAATGTCAAGACCAGTCTGAGTGGAGCTTATCATGCCTTTGCTTTCAGCAAATACGCACATCGGTATCTGGCCGGAATTGCCTATCGCTTTCAGCTCAAAACCCTGCCCGGACGACTAAAAGTTGCAAGGCGTGTTTGCGCTCATTAAAAAAATCATGTTTGCCATACTTCTTCGCCATCCCGGAAAGCTTGCGGTTCAGGCATCGTTCGCTGATAAATTCGTCAATCCCTAATTCCTGCAATCGGCTTTTTGCCGTACGTCGCAGGTCATAGACGGTGAAGCCGTCAATGCCCTGCGCCCGTTTCAATGCCATATTGATTGTTGCGTGGCTGATATGTTCGTTCCGTCCTCCCCTTGCAGGGAGCAGGTGTTCGCTATCGCCTGACAGCCAGAAAAGTTCCTTGAGTGCTTCGACCGCTTGTTTTGGCAAAGGAATGTCTACAGCCGCCTTGGTTTTGGTGCGGTCTTTTGGCAACGCCCATTCGCCAGCGTCAAGGTTGAATTCGGCCTTTTTGGACTGTGCAAGTTCGTTTTTACGTACCCCAAGCATCAACAGCAATTGAACAGTGAGATAGTTTTCGCGCCCGAAGTCCTTATCCCCGCGCATCGCCGCAAACAGCCTAACCAATTCATCACGGCTAAGGTTGCGGTCTCTGCCCTCACTTTCGCCGCCAGCATAACTTTTATCGAGCCATTGCGCGGGGTTGTGCTGGATTATGTGCTGTGCCACCGCATAGCCAAAAATACGCAAGGCCGCAGCCCTCAACGCATTTGTACTGGACGGGTAGCCACACGGGTTAAATCCTTCTGATACATGGCGTTGATGTCCTTGCCTGTCACATCCTCGACGTTCATTTTCCCCAATACCGACACTAACCGATTGGTGTGGCCTAGTGGGTGCTGCGGGTTTTTGACTTTAGTGAGTACCCGCTCCTTGTAATATCTGTCGGCAAGGGTAGCCACGGCTATCCGGTTCATTTCGGCTTCCCGCTTGGCTATGTCGTCCCGCTTCCGCGTTTGCTTTTCTTGCCACGTCATGCCCCCAACGCAACCAAGGCATTGAGCCGCTTGCATTCACGCGCCGCTTCCGCCAGGGTCAAATCCTTGTGGCTACCGATGAACATTTGCCGTTGCTTGCCCGCCAGCCGGTACCTGTACCTGTACCTGTACCGCCATTTGGGCGGCTGCCATTGATTCACGGTAGACAAGGTATAAGCCGTTGCCGCACGACTTGTTTTCAAAGCGGTTATCGGGATCGCTAAGCCAGCCCTTGACTGTCAAATCTGTTATTTTCGCCATACCCCCCGTTTTGTTTCTATTTTCGCGCAACCTTTATGTGAACCAACTAAAACCGATAAACCGCCAATAGCAACAATCGTTTATGTCTTATCATTGACTGCTAACGTGAACCATTGAAGCGTTCAAAAAACAGTAATTTATTGGTTTTAAACAAAAATTCAGAACCATGAAATTTTGGTTCACGTCTTGGTTCACTCTTATTATGCGCTTGAGTGGAACGCTTGCAACAGGATTAAAAAAAACCTTAATTAACAGTGCTTTGCTGTATCATCTGATTGCGCTTTGGATTGACTGAAACGCCGTTTTATATTTTTTCCCTAAACATAAAATATACCGCCAAAAACAGGCATAAACCTGCCCATAAAAAATCTAATTTTAGCGGCTCACGCAAATAAAACAGCGAAAACGGCACAAAAATTGACAAGGTGATGGCTTCTTGGATGATTTTTAATTGCCCGACGCTGAGAACGGTATAGCCGATACGATTGGCAGGTATCATCAACAGATATTCAAACAATGCGATGCCCCAACTCACCAGCGCGGCAATCCACCACGGCTTGGTGTTCAGCACTTTCAAATGCGCGTACCACGCGAAGGTCATAAAAACATTACTGCACAGCAACAGGCCGATATTGATTAAAATGGGGTGGTTCATTACGTTTTTAATGA
>NZ_JBEBKJ010000083.1:0-15715 GCF_040079455.1 Methyloglobulus sp.
CCGCCATAATAGTTTTGAGTCATAGTCGTCCCGGTTCAAAAAACGCGTCACTTAGATCTAGCTTAACTCTCCGTCCAGCAAGCTGGACAACCCCGTCGCAGTCGTTTGACCAAATGAACTCAACAAGTAATCGCTAACTATTTCTAATAGTTTTGTATTCATCCTTATAGTTTACTTTAACTATAGGACGCGTAACATCAGCTTATAAGTAATCATCCAAAAGTTATAGTGTATTTTTTCCCAAATTCAGCCAACACCGCCAGCAACTGTTCCACCATGTCTTTGTAACTTCTGTACGCATCCAGTGGCAACCAGTCATATTTGATCTTACGCCACAATATTTCAATAAGATTGAGTTCAGGGCTGTAGGTTGGGAGAAAATGCAGGCAAATTCCCCACCGACATCCAATGCCCGCATTTGCCCAGAAACGCTTTGCGGTATGCACGGGCGCATTATCCAAAATTACAAAACAAGGTGTCTTGGACTGTGCACAATCTGCCTCATACTGGGCGGCAAACGCATCAAAGGCGGCCATGACGGTCTTTGAATCAACCCGACCTTCCACTGTGTGGAAAAAACTGCCGTTATCCAAGCTCATAAAACCCAACACATTCAGTCGCTTGCTGTGTGTGGCTGGCAGCTCGCGCGTTTTGCCCCGATGTTGCCAACCATAAGGGACGCAAGGGGCAATGGTAAATCCTGATCCATCAACATAGTAAAGGCGCAACTTGCCTCGCCACTTGCCGGTGAAAGAACGCCTGAACGTCTTGTTCATGTTCAAAAGCCACCTGATTGCGCTTTTCTTTCAATGATTTACGCATCCGCTTCCAAAGGTAGCGGCATTTTTTTAACAGCCGTTTCAGCGTACTGGTGCTGGCTTCCTTTTGGGCCATGTCCGCCAGTTTTACCTGGGCGTTTTGA
Source organism: Methyloglobulus sp. (assembly GCF_040079455.1). Classification (GTDB taxonomy): domain Bacteria; phylum Pseudomonadota; class Gammaproteobacteria; order Methylococcales; family Methylomonadaceae; genus Methyloglobulus. Next base: position 923 of record NZ_JBEBKJ010000083.1, read on the forward strand.
TTTGGCGGGGTTCTTCATCCACCAACGTTTTCAACATCTCCACTTCGGTGTCAGTGTAAATGCTGGGGCGACCTGTCCTAGGCAGGTCATAAAGCCCCACCAACCCTTTAGTTCCCAGCGGTCTATCCACTCACTGCTCGCATCACGCCGCACATCCAATATTGCCCATAATTGGGAGATCGTAAAACCCCGCGCACTCAACATTATGGCTTGGGCGCGCTGGCGGCAGTGAAAAACAGGGTGGTTAATGTACATTTCCTGCAAAGTCTCTCTGACTTCCTCCGGAATCGGCTGGGCGAATTTCATGCTATTGGACTCGTTATGTTGGGATCTGACCAGTCTACATCGGCAATAGGCTATGCATGAAAACTTTTAGCTGGTTACTTAGTTTACTTTAACTATGGGTGCTTAAGATGAGTTATTTAGATAACACCAAACTTCAATACCCCTGTTTTTAGTTATCATCAACTATTCGACTTTTAGGTATCATCAAGCGATTGAACTGTCGTTTTTTATACCAAACCCCAGCACGAAAGGCTAGTAGCAAAAAAACCAGTATCGTATAAAAAACGGGTTGTAGTAGATTGCCTTTAAGTTGCCAGAAATAATGAATAATGACCGCGACGGACGCGGGGTAAATAAAACGATGTAGTTTTTTCCACGACTTACCCATCATTTTTTTTGCTGAATCAGGTGAAGTAATGGCTAACAAAAAGATCACGATATAAGCTAAAAGTCCAAACCAGATATACGAACTTTCGACAATATCGGCAACGATAATTGACCATACGAGTGCTTGGTCAATACAGAGATAAGCCAGTAAATGCAGCGTCGCATAAAAAAACGAATACAGCCCAAACAATTGACGATAATTCGACATTCCACGCCATTTAGTGATTTTTTGAATGGGTGTTATTGCAAGTGTTATACACAGAAAACGTAATGACCAGTCACCCAGACGAATATGCAATGCTTGAATGGGATTGGCACCCAAGTTATCGAACAAGATATCGATTAGAATCAAAAACAGAGGGATTAAAGAAGCCGTAATACACAAATTTCGCAATTTAAGGAAATTCTGAATAAGTAGCTCCCAGTCGTGGTTGGATAAGTGCGCCACCAATGGATTCAACCCATTACTATTGATGCTAAGCCTACAGAAAGACTTATTCAGTGAATTCTTCAAAGTTTGCAATAACATCAGAAAAAATGCACCAAGTCCATATCTTGGTACATTGAGGCAACTTGTTCACCATACCCATTGAATAATTCTGTTTGCCGACGCGGTGTAAAAAAACCGCTGCCAATCTGTCTCTCACTGATTTGACTCCAACGCGGATGCGGTACTGATGGATTAACATTGGCATAAAATCCATATTCGTTAGGCGCATGTTTATTCCAGGTCGTTAACGGGGCGCTTTTTAATAACTCAATTTTTACGATTGCTTTGATGCTTTTGAACCCGTACTTCCAAGGAACAACCAAACGTAGGGGTGCGCCATTTTGTTTCGGCAAAGTATTGCCATACATTCCAACCGCTAAAATGGTCAACGGGTGAATGGCTTCATCAATACGTAAACCTTCGACATACGGCCATTCCAGCATGACATTGTGCATGATTTCGTGTTGATAAACCGAGGTGAACTTGACAAATTTTGCGGTTGACAAAGGTTTTACCAGCTTCAATAAACTGGCAAGAGGAAAACCTACCCAAGGCACTACCATTGACCATCCTTCGACACAGCGAAGACGGTAGACAAATTCTTGAAGTGTTTGGTGACTTAAAATGTCGTCTAAATGAAATGTCACAGGTTTTTCAACCTCGCCTGTTATTTCAACGGACCAAGGATCAATTTTCAGGTTTTGCGCCAAATGGGTTGAGTCTTCTTTGTTGAAGGTGAATTCGTAATAGTTAGTATAATTCTTGACTAGGTCAATGGGTGTGGGGGCTTCTATATTGGCTAGCACATTTGTTTTGGGCAAACCTTTCCAGCCCGGTTCACCAGTGACAAATGCCGAAGAAAACGCTGAACTAGCTACCGTAGAAGCAAGAATGGCTTTGATTATTTTTCGCCGCTGTTTGAATAACAGGGGGTCTGTAATTTCACTGGAGGGAATATCTTTTTCAGTTTTGATGATCATGGTTAACCCAAATAGTTAATTCACTATATCAGTGCAAGTAGTGTCTGCTTTTTCGAACCCTTGGGAATTTACCCTTCAACCTCTCGAATGTTAAGTTTGGTAAAGAAAGGCATTTAATTATGACAGCATGAACCAGGGGGAAACCGAGTTATATTTTGACAAATCCCAAAATTTACTAGCTCGCACACCCCCTTTGACCGCACATTATTGCTTTAACAAATCGGATAATCGGTTAATTTCTTTTTCCGCAGTTACCTGATAAGTCATGTCATATTGAACACCCAGATAGTAGAGAACCCTGCCCTTGCTATCCAATAAAGGCGTTATTTTTAGGTGATTATGAAACAAGGTGCCGTCCTTTTTATAGTTACGTAAGGTCACTTCAATCACTTCATTATTTTTCATACCTTCTTTTATTTTATATCGGGCTTCTTGTTCCCTGTCTACCCCTTGAAGAAACCGGCAATTTAACCCAACGATATCTTCTTGACCATAACCGGTTAAGCGTTCGAAAGCTTTGTTGGCGTAAATAATCGGGCAGTCCTCTAAATCAGGGTCGGCTAAAGTTACGCCGTTCACACACTCATCCAGAATTGCAGTCAGTACCTGTGGGATAATTCCGCTATCTTTTTTGTCGATAAAAGCCATAGTGTCTCTCCGTTTAACTCACCAAAGTGCACTGGCCGTGCTTGTTGCTAATAAATTTTTAATATTTTCCACGGCAGCTTCTGCACCGTCTTCGATGGCAACACGGATTAATTTTTCAAATGGGCGCATAAAAATTTCTATCTCTAGAAGATCAAACCTAAAAGTTAACTTTGTCTGAGCGCCTTGACCTTGACCTTCACTATCAATTAGGTAAGTATGCCTATAAGGGTTGCTTAAGCCTTGTAAAATAAATAGTGAATACGGGCTGTATTCAGTTATTTCAAAAGTTGATTCAACCAGCGAATCGTTATCTTCACGCACTTGCTTTCCTTTTGAGCCGACAAAAACCTTATCGCCATCCAACGGCTCCAGTTCTATGACTTCAGGTGCCCATTTTTGATAATTAATAAAAAAATTTTCAGCGATGAAGCAAAACACTTCTTTGGAGTTTGCCTTGAAGACAATACTCGCTTCACCAGAAACTTGTTTCGAGGTTCCGAACGATAGCATCACTTTCATCCAATTAATTTACATATTGATGAGTACGACTATTAACTTAACAGTATATTTTTGGTTGACAATGTATTTCTTAAAAAAGCTTTAATATATCAGTTCGGTAGTTGCGCCAAACAGTTTATTGTCGACAACTATGTGATGTGGTTGTCAATCAATTTTGAACTGATGTAATTTGATAAGATACAGCATCCGTTATTAAATTTGGTCTGCTTGAATGTCGATAAAGAGAAAACCCTTCTGTCGACGCATTTTTCTAGTTTGTACCTTTTCGGCTTAGGCATCCTGTTTGATTAATTGTTATAAAATTTTAGAATCCACATAGTAAGAGGGTTTTAATTACAATAGATAGGGGGTTCCTTATGATAAAATTAAAACCAGTCTATTTTGGAGAGTGGTACGCACATGAATGTTAATGAAAGAATCAAAGACCAGTTAGAAAACAATCCAGTCGTTTTATATATGAAAGGTACGCCAGATTTTCCGCAATGCGGTTTTTCGGGGCAGACGGTACAAGTGTTAGCAGCGTGTGATGCAAAGTACAAAGCCGTCAATATTTTTGAAGATCCAGAATTGCGCGATGCGTTAAAAGTGTATTCAAGTTGGCCGACCTATCCCCAGCTTTATGTCGGTGGGGAGTTGGTAGGTGGGTGCGATATTGTGACTGACCTGTACCAAAAAGGTGAGTTGAAGGCGATGTTGAGTGCGGTAGGCGGGGTAGAAGCCTAAAGTTGTAGTCATTAAGTCTGATTTGTTGCCACTTCAGAATTAGCTTCCAATTGCTTCCAACGATTAACGATCAAGCAAAATAGTTCGGCAGTTTTTTCAGCATCATAAAGGGCCGAATGGGCTTTTTCATCTTCCCATTCAATACCTGCTGACTGGACAACTTTTGCTAAAACGGTTTGTTGATACACCAAACCACCGAGTGTAGCGGTGTCAAAAGTGCTGAACGGATGAAACGGGCTACGTTTTATTTTAGTACGATGAATGGCAGCATTCAGAAAGGCAATATCAAAAGCCGGATTATGGCCGACCAGAATGGCGCGGTTGCAGTTGTTGCGCTTGATGGCTTTTTGGATAGGAGCAAACAGCAGCTCTAGGGCTTCCTGCTCCTCAACCGCCATACGGAATGGATGATGGGGATCAATGCCGTTAAATTTAAGGGCAGCGTCATCCAGCTCGGCGTTTTTAAATGGCACGACATGAGTTGAATAACGTTCCGTCATGATAAGGTCACGGTTGGCATCATATTCGACAATCACCGCAGCAATTTCTAACAACGCATGTTTCTTAGCGTTAAAGCCGCCCGTTTCTATATCAATGACAACAGGGAGGTATCCTCTAAAGCGTTTGTCGAGGGGGATTGCGGGTGTTGTCATCGTTGTGAAATGGATGGGTAAATTAATTGATTGTACGGTGCGTTAGGAAGTCGCAGGACACTCCAACTTATGGTATGTTAACCGCAGTTACAACAAAACAAAAATAATAGCGGCTAAGAGGCATAAAATGCGAAAGAAAAAACAAGTGGTGCAAGCAGTAGGGCTTGCGTTTTTTTCCTTATTGGCAGGTTGCGCGACAACCAATAATGCCAGCGATCCACTAGAAGGCTGGAATAAGGGCGTACAATCATTTAATGATGATTTCGACCAGTACGCCATGAAGCCGGTAGCAAAAGGCTACAATTGGATATTGCCCCAATTTGTGGACGAAGGTGTGTCAAATTTTTTTAGTAATCTCAATGATATTAGCGTAACTATAAACGATCTATTGCAGTTTAAGCTTGCTCAAACCGGAATGGATGGTTCTCGCTTTCTGCTTAACTCTACCGCTGGTTTGGGTGGTTTGATTGATGTTGCTTCCATGATAGATCTGCCAAAACATCATGAAGATTTTGACCAAACGCTAGGCGTTTGGGGTGTTCCGGCTGGACCTTATCTCGTATTGCCGTTACTTGGCCCCAGTTCACCTAGAGGTGTTAGCGGGTTGGTAGGTGATGCTGCCTTGAATCCAGCGACTTATGTCGGGTTCGGTGCATTCCCCGGCATGAGTAACGGTGTAGAAGCCGCTATCTCAAGCGGAATGTACGTTGTTAACGCTATCGACAAACGCGCCGATAACTTGGCGACTGAAAAAGTCGTATCCGAAGCGGCATCGGTAGATCGCTATGAATTCATCAAGAACGCCTACTTCCAACGCCGAAACTTCCTCGTAAACGATGGTAACCTGCCAGAAGGCGATGGTGATCCACTTGATAACCCAGAAGATGGTAGCTTAGCGCCGCTTGACCCGCATCCGCGCTAACCGATTCTACCAGTACTGGGCGGCTTGCATTACTGATTACCCCGTATTTTTCTGAGTAATAAAAAAGGGGCGAAAGCCCCTTTTTTGCAGATAACATTCAGTTAACTGCTTAATTAAATTTGCTGAAATACAACAGAATACCAGCTAAACCGATCACGATTAATGGCACGGCAAAATAGCCATGCTGAGGGCCTTCGCTCGGTCCGCCAGAACTAGATTTTATTGCTGGGTCGTTTGACGAATCATACGGTTGCCCCTTTTTTATCGAGTATCGATCAGAAGTCAGCAACGTTTCAATGGCTTCTAAGCCATCCCTAACAATTGTATTGCTCGTATTTATAGGTAATCTGGTATCTGCCAACGCTAGTTCGGGAAGTAAAGCATTTATCAGCATCACAACCGCAAAAATTTTCATCAATTTTAGTCGCATGATTATGTCCTCGCATATTTAAGAAATTAATATTGTCTTGTATTCAGTCGATAATCCAAACATTCTCAAGGTAACAGTAATTTTTAAAAAGGCGATTTTTTAGCGTCAAAGCCACTGGACTGAACACAAATAGGATCAACACATCAACGTATTTTTCTGGTCTTGCCAAAAGGCTTATTCAGAAATTTCTTAATTACCCATCAATAATCCCCTTTCTACAAAATAATCAAGATTATCTTGTAGAAAGGGCTAATCACTTGAACTATTTACCTGATAATCCGGATATTTTTTGCTCTGTTGGCACTTTAAAAACACCAGTCACCATCATGTTTACCGAAATGCTTACATTACCTTGCCAAATTTTTGTATATAATGTCACGATAATCAACGCATTTAGGATCACCTAGCTTTGGCTAGTACAAAAAATTAAGTCAGTTTATAAACCACAAGCACCTGCATATCTCCCAACATTATTATGAGCTATGTACGCCCCGCCCCAACAGGAACACACATGAGCAACAGTTTAGTGTCAGAAATTACCGGTCAGGAAGATGTAGATCCGGCAGAAACTAAAGAATGGATTGAAGCCCTGCAATCTGTACTTGAGATCGAGGGCAGTGAACGTGCACACTTTCTGATTGAACGACTGGTTGCGGTAACGCGCCGGTTTGGTTTTGACATACCTTTTAGTGCCAATACGGCTTATATCAATACCATCCCAGTCGCCCAACAAGCACAATTTCCGGGCGATTTTGCTATTGAGCAGCGCATTCGCTCTTATGTGCGTTGGAATGCGATGATGATGGTGCTACGCGCCAATAAAGATACCAATGTTGGCGGGCATATTGCCAGTTTTGCTTCGGCAGCGAGTTTATATGATGTGGGTTACAACCATTTTTGGCGCGCTGCCACCGAACAATTCGCGGGTGACCTAATATTTACCCAAGGACATTCCGCACCAGGTGATTACTCAAGGGCTTTTTTGCTGGGACGATTAACAGAAGAACATTTAAATAATTTCCGGCAAGAAGTCGGCGGCAATGGCCTGTCATCTTATCCGCATCCCTGGTTGATGCGTGAGTTCTGGCAATTCCCTACCGTTTCTATGGGTTTGGGGCCGATTATGGCGATTTACCAAGCCCGTTTCATGCGTTATATGGAAGGTCGTGGCTTTGCTGATAATACTGGCCGTAAGGTTTGGGCGTTTTTGGGTGATGGTGAAACTGACGAGCCAGAATCACTCGGCGCAATCGGCATGGCAGGACGCGAGAAATTGGATAACCTGATTTTCGTCATAAATTGCAATCTCCAGCGCCTGGATGGGCCAGTTCGCGGCAATGGCAAGATCATCCAGGAACTGGAAAGCGAATTCCGTGGTGCGGGCTGGAACGTCATTAAGCTGATTTGGGGGCAACGCTGGGATGCACTGCTGGCGCGTGATAAGGACGGCCTCTTAGCAGCCAGGATGATGACTTGTGTGGATGGTGATTTCCAGACCTTCAAATCCAAGGATGGCGCGTATGTCCGGGAGCATTTCTTTAACACGCCGGAATTAAAAGCGATGGTCGCCGATTGGTCAGACCGTGATATTTGGGAACTTGATCGCGGTGGTCATGATTCTGCCAAAGTTTATGCGGCATTCCACGCTGCGGCAAACTGCAAAGGCCAGCCTACCGTTATTCTGGCTAAGACCATCAAAGGTTATGGCATGGGTGCATCAGGCGAAGCCCTGTACACCTCGCATCAACAAAAGAAGATGAGTGATGACTCGTTAAAACATTTTAGAGACCGCTACGAATTACCTGTCACTGACGAACAATTGCATGACCTGCCCTATTTAACCTTCCCCGAAGGTTCAAAAGAACTCACCTACATGCAGCAACGCCGGAATGACCTTGGCGGTCATCTCCCTTCACGGCGGACAAAATCATACGCACTGGAAATTCCTTCACTTAGTGAGTTTAAACCGCTACTTGAAGCCAGTGGCGAAGGCCGCGAAATTTCGACCACCATGGCGTTTGTAAGGATGTTGAACATACTGGCGAAAGACAAGAACATCGGCAAGCGCATCGTGCCTATTGTCCCTGATGAATCAAGGACTTTTGGCATGGAAGGCATGTTTAAGCAATTAGGCATTTGGTCCCAGGTCGGCCAGTTGTATACCCCACAAGATGCCGGACAGTTGATGTCTTACAAAGAAGACAAACATGGTCAGGTCTTGCAGGAAGGCATTAACGAAGCGGGTGGCTTATGCGACTGGATCGCAGCGGGTACGTCTTATTCCACTAACAATGTGCCGATGATCCCGTTTTTTATCTACTACTCCATGTTTGGTTTCCAACGGGTCGGGGATTTGATCTGGGCGGCGGCTGACCAGCGTACCCGTGGCTTCTTAATGGGTGGTACAGCCGGCAGGACTACACTGAATGGAGAAGGCCTACAACATGAAGACGGCCATAGCCATTTGATGTCGGCGACCGTTCCTAACTGCATCTCCTATGACCCTACCTTCGCTTATGAGTTAGTCGTCATTATCCAAGATGGTATGCGGCGTATGTATGTCGAGCAGGAAGACATCTTCTATTACATCACGGTAATGAATGAGAATTACGGGCATCCTGCCATGCCAGAAGGTGTAGAAATCGATATTCTCAAAGGCATGTATTGCTTTAAAAAAGGCGCTGCCAAAAAAGCACCGCGCGTTCAACTGTTAGGTTCTGGCGTTATCTTTCGTGAAGTTGAATTCGCTGCCGAGCTATTGCGTAATGACTGGGGTGTGGAATCTGATCTTTGGAGCTGCCCAAGTTTTACCGAACTTGCAAGGGAGGGTCGGCTCTGTGAACGTTGGAATCGCTTACATCCGCTTGAGCCAGCTAAGCTATCTCATATAGCGAAATGCCTTGGCAATGCTGAAGGCCCCATTATCGCCGCAAGCGATTATACCAGGGCATTTGCCGAGCAAATCCGTGCCTATTTGACAGCACCTTACAAGGTGTTGGGTACTGATGGCTTTGGCCGATCCGACACACGCAGTAATCTCCGCAAATTCTTCGAGGTTGACAGGTTTCACGTTACGGTTGCAGCATTAAAAAGCCTGGCTGACCTTGGCAAAATTGATAAAGCCAAAGTTGCCGAAGCCATCGCCAAATATGGCATAGCCACTGACGTAACAGCACCTTGGTTAACCTAAAGGGACGATAATAAAAATGGCTGATTTAATAGAAATAAAAGTACCCGATGTAGGCGGTGTTGCCAGTATTGATGTCGTTGAAGTGTTGATTAAACCCGGCGATACTGTGGCATTGGAACAAATCATTGCAACGCTTGAAACCGACAAGGCCAGTATGGATCTTCCAGCCAGTGCAGGTGGCATCATACAGCAAGTCCATATAAAACCGGGCGATAAAGTTGGCGAAGGTTCATTAGTAGCAACGGTCTTGGTGAATGGTGCAGATACTGCCCAGGTAGCGGCGACATTGAAACCTGAAGAATCCACCCAAAGCCCGACAACACCCGCTCCCACAATACAAGAACAACCCGCACCAGTCAAAACTCCAGAACCAGCCAAAGCCGCTATCGCTTCACCTACCTCAACTCCCGTCATTGACCACAGCGCTTCGGTGACCGCCCACGCATCCCCTTCCATACGGCTATTTGCGCGGGAACTAGGGGTGGACATCACCAAAATAACCGCAGGCAATGGTCGTAAAGGCCGCATCCTAAAGCAGGATGTCCAAAGCCATGTCAAACGCATCATCAGCGAAGGCTTACCTCAAGGCGGCGCAGGGATTCCGTCCATCCCCACCGTCGATTTTTCACAGTTTGGTGAAATAGAAACACAAAAACTCAGCAAGATTAAACGCCTGACCGGACAAAACCTAAGTCGTGTTTGGCTCAACTTGCCTATGGTGACCTATCATGAGGAAGCAGACATTACCGAAATGGAAGCCTTCCGTGTAGCATTGAATGCCGAAAAAACCAAGGATGAGGTAAAAATTACCGGATTGATGTTCATTATCAAGGCGCTAGTTGCTGCAATGAAACAGTTTCCCAGCTTCAATGCATCCTTATCGAGTGACGGCGAAAACCTTGTACTCAAAAAATACGTTAACATTGGCATTGCCGTAGACACACCCAATGGTTTAGTCGTACCCGTGTTACGGAATGTCGATAGCAAAAGCGTTAATCAATTGGCTATTGAATTAGCCGAAAAAAGCGATAAGGCTCGGCAAGGTAAGCTCATGCCTAACGAAATGCAGGGTGGTTGTTTGACTATCTCCAGCTTGGGCGGTATCGGAGGCACTGCGTTTACGCCTATCGTCAATGCGCCGGAAGTCGCCATCCTAGGCGTTACCCGCGCAAAAATGCAACCGGTTTGGAATGGCAAAGAATTTATCCCAAGGTTAATGCTGCCACTGGACTTAACCTATGACCATCGGGTGATTGACGGCGCAGAAGGTGCACGCTTTATGACGCATATCAAACAAAATTTAAGCGATATTCGACGTTTATTACTCTAAGAGGAGAACAATCAATGGCAAGCAATCCAGTAAGTAATGAACTAAAAGCAGAAATTGTCGTCCTCGGCGGTGGCCCTGGCGGTTATACCGCCGCCTTCCGCGCAGCGGACTTAGGTAAGCAAGTCGTACTCATCGAGCGTTATCCCGTATTGGGCGGAGTTTGCTTGAATGTGGGCTGTATCCCCTCAAAAGCCATGCTGCACATGGCGCTCGTCATTCATGAAGCAGAAGAATTTGGACAAAATGGCATCAGCTTCGGCAAGCCAAAAATTGATCTTGATAAGGTTCGTGACTGGAAAGCCAGTGTCACCAAAACCCTGAATGACGGCTTGGCTGGATTGGTAAAACAACGGAAGATCACTCGCGTAGAGGGTTTTGGACAATTTACCTCAGCCAATACAATACAAGTTAAATCTGAGGATGGAACCACCACAACCATCCAATTTGACCAAGCGATTATCGCCGCAGGATCGCATCCGACTAAAATTCCATCATTCCCTTATGACGATCCAAGGCTGATGGATTCAACGGATGCGCTGGAGCTAAAGCAAATCCCCAAAAAACTACTGATTGTCGGTGGTGGCATCATTGGCTTGGAAATGGCGACGGTTTATCATGCCTTGGGATCTGAAATCAGTGTAGTCGAATTGATGGACCAAATCATTCCTGGTTGTGATAAGGATTTGGTTACACCGTTATTTCGCCGGATAAAAAAGCAATACAAGAATATCTGGCTTGAATCTAAAGTAACCTCCATTGAAGCGCAAAGCAAAGGCTTAAAAGTTTCTTTCGAGGGCAAAGGCGCACCGGAATCTGAGTTATTTGATTCGGTTTTAGTCGCTGTCGGTAGACGACCCAATGGCAAAACCATCGCCGCTGAACAAGCTGGCATCAATGTTGACGAGCAGGGCTTTATTGCTGTCGATAAGCAACAACGCACAAATGTCAGCCATATCTTTGCAATCGGTGATATTGTCGGAAATCCGATGCTTGCCCACAAAGCAGCGCATGAAGGGAAAGTGGCAGCCGAAGTCGCGGCCGGTCATAAAGCTGGTTTTGATGCCTTGACCATTCCCAACGTTGCTTACACTGACCCCGAAATTGCCTGGATGGGTTTGACCGAAAACCAAGCCAAACAACAGGGCATAGAATACGACAAAGCCACATTCCCTTGGGCTGCCAGTGGCCGATCTTTAAGCATAGGCCGCAAGGAAGGCGTCACCAAACTGATTTGCGAAAAAGGCACGGGACGAGTTCTGGGCGCTGGCATAGTTGGCACTAACGCGGGTGAATTAATTGCCGAAGCGGTTTTGGCCTTGGAAATGGGGGCCGATGCTGAAGACATAGGCTTAACAATACACCCGCACCCAACACTATCAGAAACCCTGGGATTTGCAGCCGAAATGATAACCGGCACGATTACCGACATTTACATAAAGAAATAAAGTTAACCACTCTTTTTGAAATAAGCGAAAGCCTACGAGTAAATCTATGATAAAAAAGTTAGCTACTTTACTTGCTCTAGCAGTGGTTGTTGCCATTAATTTCAGTATCTGGAGTTACATCAATAACCCTCTGCAATTGCAGCCGTGGACTAGTACCACGATGGGTGTCACCTTCGACCCGACAAAGAAAGATGTAACCGCTAAAGCTAAAATCACCCTCATCCACAAGGAAGAAGACATTGACAAAGACTTAGCTTTGTTGGAAGGCAAATTCCATGCTGTCCGTACCTATACCGTACTGAAAGGACTACATAAAGTTCCCGAACTTGCTGCCAAACACAATCTTAATGTCACCTTGGGCGCATGGATAGGTCCTGACCTCGAAAAAAACCGCCAGGAAATTGAAACCCTCATCCAGTTAAGCCGAGAAGAAAACTCTAAAATCGTACGTCTCATGGTGGGGAATGAGGTATTGCAACGTAATGAAATCCCTAAAAAACAATTGATCGAGTATATTCGTGAAGTCAAAAAACGCACCTGGCGGCCTGTCAGCACCTCAGATACCTGGGACAAATGGCTGGCAAACCCTGAACTCGCCAATGAAGTCGATTATATTGGCGCACATATCCTGCCTTACTGGGAGGGTATATCTGTCGATGATGCCGTGGATTACGTTTTTGACCGTTATCACGATTTGCAGTTAGCATTTCCGAACAAGCCAATTGTGATTACCGAAGTGGGCTGGCCTTCCGATGGGCAGGCCAGAAAACAAGCGACTGCCTCAAAAACCAATCAAGCTAAATTCCTACGCGAATTTCTTAACCGCGCTGCCAAAGAAAAATTGGCTTATTACGTTATTGAAGCATTCGACCAACCCTCGAAAATGACACTCGAAGGTACGGTAGGTGCATACTGGGGCATTTTTAATGCAGACCGACAGCTAAAATTCCCGATGGATGGCGGTGTCCTCGCGTTGCCAGCCTGGAAACACTGGGCTACCGGCGCAGCCATGTTCAGTGTTGTGCTAATGGGTTTATTTTTGTTTACTCGGAAAAGTATAAAATTACCTGGGTTGGTTTTCTTTGGCTTGATTGCAAACCTTGCGGCCTCGTTTATTTTCTGGACGGCCTCAATTGGAGCACAGCAATATCAGACCCCTATGAGCATTGTGTTTTGGGTTTTACTTATCACTATGCAAATCATGGCGCTCATCATCTTACTGATCGAAAGCCTGGAAATTGCCGAAGTGGTATGGCATCGGAATACTGCGCGAACATTCCAGCCTTTAACACCTTCTCCTGAATTCAAGTACCCTAAAGTATCGCTACACCTCCCCATCCACAACGAACCCCCCACAATGGTTCGCAAAACGCTGGAAGCATTGGCGAAAGTGGATTACCCCAATCTCGAAGTCCTTGTTATGGACAATAACACCAAAGATCCCGCTGTTTGGCAGCCTGTAGAAGCGGACTGCAAACGGCTAGGCTCAAAATTCCGGTTCTTTCATCTGGAAAACTGGCCGGGTTTTAAGGCTGGCGCAATTAACCATGCCCTAGAACAAACCGCCAGCGACGCAGAAATCATCGCCGTTATTGACAGCGATTATATCCTTTCGCCAGATTGGCTGAAACGTATGGTGCCGTATTTCGACAATGAAAATGTCGGTTTTGTGCAATCCCCCCAGGATTACCGAGACTTACACGTCAGTGCCTTCAAATCGTTTTGCTACTGGGAATATGCCGGATTTTTCAATATCGGCATGGTGCAACGTAATGAATACAACGCCATTATTCAACATGGAACGATGACGATGGTCAGAAAATCAGCCTTGCTTGAAGTGGGTAACTGGGCGCAGTGGTGTATTTGTGAAGACAGCGAACTGGGTCTTAGGCTGTACGAAGCAGGCTATGATTCGGTATATTGCAAAGATTCCTTCGGCAAGGGACTAATGCCAGACACCATGTCCGGTTATATGACCCAACGCTACCGTTGGGTATACGGCGCAATGCAGATCATCAAGGCGCATTGGCGCAGCTTTCTGCCCACAAAAAAATCACCCTTAACCTCCGCCCAGCGCTATTACTTCGTAGCCGGATGGCTGCCCTGGTTTTCCGATGCGCTGGCACTGTTATTTACGACGGCCAGCTTAGTTTTAACGGGGATGATCTGGTACGATTCTATCGACGGCGACAACAAGTTAAATACCGAGCTACCCGTCAGTGCTTTCCTGTTACCGACCATCGGCTTATTCAGCTTCAAAATCATCCGCAGCTTATGGCTTTATCAAGCGCGTGTCCCCTGCTCTATCGGGCAATCATTTGGTGCGTCATTAACTGGTCTTTCACTCACCCATACTGTTGCCAAAGGAACCATACAAGGTCTGTTTATTAAAGGTAAACCGTTTATGCGTACCCCAAAATACGAAAAACAAGGCCCACTATTTACCGGCTTGATGACTATCCGCGAAGAACTCTTGATCTTAATATTGTTGGGAATCGCTATTTGGAAAATGCATTCCCTGGAACACTTCGACAATCTCAGCGGTCATCTGTGGATAGCCGTGTTATCAGTGCAAGCAGTGCCTTATTTTGCCACTTTGCTAACATTGTTGATTAGCATTGCACCCAATTACCGATTGAATAAATCTGTAATTCGAGTGGAAGATCTGGATGATGCATGAAGAACAATACTTAGTTGAGAGTGTTTACATAAAGATACATTTTGGCTATAGTAACTTCCTTAATCCAAAGGAGGCGCGGCTATGGCAATCTGTAAACATTGTGGTGTTGAA
>NZ_JBEBKJ010000084.1:0-15478 GCF_040079455.1 Methyloglobulus sp.
GAGATGGCCATCAACAGCAGCGGCATCCGGGATACGGCGAGGGTGATCAAGATCAACAAAAACACGGTGATCAGCACTTTAAAAAAAGCCGCCGCCCTGGCGCAAGTGAATCCATTGTACCATAAGGACACTGCGAAGCCACGGGAAGTCAGGCTGGAACCGGCCCGCCTGGAGGCTGAATTGGACGAACAGTGGTCGTTTGTCGGGGACAAAAGTCAAACCAACGCTGGCTGTGGTACGCCGTTGACCAGGCCACCAACACCGTGTGCTGGCTTATGTGTTCGGCAAGCGCAAGGACACGGCGTTCCACGACTTGAAAGCGTTGCTTGCGCCGTTCAACATCAGCCGTTATACACGGACGACCGGTGGGCTTACGAGTGCCACCTCGACGCTGGCGGGCGCGAGGTCGGCAAGCGGAACACCCAAAAGATAGAACGAAAAAACCTGACAACAGGACCTGGATCAAACGGCCGGCCCACCGGAGCATCTGCTTCTCAACGCTGGAGAAAATGCATGATATTGTTATTGGGCTGCTGATCAATAAGGTCGAATTTGGGCGTGATATTCATGCCGTGTCACAGGTTTGACCCACCACCCAAAAAACCTACACAAGTTTTCATTTTTCTGCTCCTATAAAGTAACAACAATAATTATCCACGCTCTCAGAACTGGATAGTTTGTTCGAGCCGGAAGCTGCAACCCTAAGCTCACACAAGATTCTACCATATTGCTCCAAGGTTTTTTAAGCAGGGTATTACAGTTGACAAACTTGAGTTTCCAACTAACCTTCTTACTTAATTGCAACGTAACTACACTTTAGTCAGCTACATATTCCCTTTGAATATAAGCAACTGTAAACTAAACAAGTTTTTTGTAAGAAGCCTTTTTTGAATCTAGTGTTCACCCTAACAAAAAACAACTTCAAGAACCATAATAGAATGATCCAGCAAAATAGCCCAGAGTCCGAAAGCGAAGATAAACACGAGCCGCAAGCTTCAGAACTGTCGTCAAAGGTTGGTGATTCAAACTTGCCGAAAATTGCAGAAACAGCCCCCCTCCCAAGCTATCGGGCATTGATAGTAGACGATAATCCCTCGTTTCAAAAACTGTTAGCACTCAGTCTTTCAATGCAGCCACAAATAGGAGTGATCGACTTTGCCGATAGCGGCGAAAATGCAATAGAAAAAACTAATGCTCAGCAATACGATCTGATTTTTATGGATGCAATGATGCCGGGGATTGACGGTTACGAAACTTGCTCACGTCTGCGGGAAAACCCGAATTATAAAAATACCCCTATTATTATGGTGACGGGGTTAACCTCACCTTTAGATGAAGCTAAGGGAATAATAGCCGGCAGCACAACTTACGTCACAAAGCCTGTGCAGCAGATTCCGTTTAAAGAGCTCCTTAGCAGAGAGCTGGCCTTGCTTGAATATAAAAAAAAATTAAGGCAATCTGATTATTAACCTGGTTTTTCATGTCCGATTAGCGTTAAGTTTGTCTGCTGTAATCCAGTCTTTCGCCCACCAAATTAGTGACTTGACTGCAAATGCTTAATAATGTCTTTAATATCAGCTTCCTGTGCCATGACGCTGGCACACAACCGAAATTGCCCAGTGGCACGACACAAATTTTCTTGCAGATCAGCTACTTTAAAATAGCGGTTGCCTTCCAGATAATCGCAATAAAACCGAAGCCCTAACTCGAATGGGATCAGGCGTATGGCGGGGTAAAGGAATTGATAATCGCTTTTTGATAAAAATGCGCCCATTTTTTCTATATAGCCTCTTAGCAAGGCATGGCAGATCTCAAGATTAAATTCGTCTGTTGCCATGTTATGACAGCATGAACGTAAACAATCACCAATATCGTAGTGGATCAACCCTGGTTTTACTGTATCCAGATCGATAATGCTGATGACGCGTTGGCTGTTTTTATCAAACAGGAAGTTATTGAGTTTGGGATCACCATGAATAACACGTAGCGTCAGCAGACCTTGGCCTTTTGCCGCCTCTAACTCATTGACGATATGCTGAAAGCTATCGATGAAATCTGCATGATAAGGATCTTCAGGTATCTTTGTCTGAGGTTTTACATATTGGTAATGATCCAGGTATCTCGGAGCAATGTGAAATCCGGGCAAGGTGTCATGCAACTTTTCGGCATCTAGGTTGCGGGTTAACCAATGGAACTGTCCTAGCGCATATCCCACCTGCTCTGCTTGTGCGAGATTGCTGATGGTTTCCAGGCTTTCGGTATTGTCGATATAGCTTAATGCCCGCCAAACATCATCCTGCTCATCACAAAAAAAGCTATTGTTAGCTAAAGTTGGTAAAAGCTGGGGGATTTTTAGGGTTATTTGCTTATCGTTAATCTGCTCAACGTGCTGGTTAAGTACCATCAAGTTAACCATGATCTGTTCAGGTTGAGGAAATACCTGCTTGTTTATACGTTGTAAAACGAACGGCTTTGCTTCTGTGCTAACTAGATAGGTGTCATTAATCAACCCATTGCCCAGAGGCTCAATATTTGTAACCGACCTTGAAAACTGTAGGGCGATATTAAGCGGCATCACTAAAGACTAATGATGCAGATGCGCTGCCAACCAACGAGCGGCAACTTCCTCCGCGATACCTTTGCGTCTCGCATAATCGCTCAATTGGTCTTGATCAATCTTACCTACATTAAAATATTGCGATTCAGGATGCGAGAAATACCACCCACTTACCGCCGAAGCAGGGTACATGGCAAAACTCTCGGTCAGTTCAATGCCAGTGGTTTCAGTTGCGTTAAGCAATTCAAATAATTTGGCTTTTTCGGTATGGTCTGGACAAGCTGGATAACCTGGCGCTGGGCGTATACCCTGATAAGCTTCATTAATTAACTGGTTATTATCGTGCGTTTCGTCTTCTGCATAGCCCCAAAAGTCTTTTCTGACGACTTGGTGGATGTATTCCGCCAAGGCTTCCGCTAAGCGATCTGCTAAGGCTTTAAGCATGATCGAACTGTAATCGTCGTGATCGCGTTCAAACTCTTCAAGTTTGGCTTCGATGCCTATCCCTGTCGTCACGGCAAATGCACCAATGTAATCGTGCTTGCCTGAGTCAACAGGCGCGATAAAATCGGCTAAGCAATAGTTCGGCCTACCAGGAGCTTTCATATTTTGCTGACGTAAATGATGCAATGTCTCACGTTTTTGGCTTCGCGTTTCATCGGTAAACAAGACGACATCATCATCTTCGCTAACCGCAGGGAAAAACCCTATGGTTGCCCGCGCAGTCAGCCATTGACCAGCGACGATTTCTTTCAACATACGATTGGCGTCGTCGAACAGCTTTCTGGCTTCTTCGCCCACTACTTTATCTTTGAGGATATTAGGGTAACTTCCCGCCATTTCCCAGGTCTGGAAAAACGGTGTCCAGTCTATATACTCGACCAACACGCCCAAGGAAATATCATCGATGACTTTTGTGCCTAAAAACTTCGGTTTGACGGGTTCATAACGTCCCCAGTTGAATTTGTTTTGCCTAGCCGATTCAAGCGAATGCTGTTTTGTTTTCGCTTCACGGCCTTTATGACGCTCCCTAACTTCTGCGTATTCTTCGCGTGTGCTTTGGACAAACTCATCTTTAAGTTCGGCGCTTAACAGATTACTGGCCACACCGACTCCGCGTGAGGCATCTGTCACATAAACCGTCGCACCTTTATAATGTGGTTCAATCTTGACAGCGGTGTGGGCGCGGGAAGTGGTTGCTCCTCCGATCATAAGTGGAATAGTAAAGCCTTGGCGCTGCATTTCTTTGGCGACATGCACCATTTCATCCAGCGAAGGCGTAATCAGTCCGCTTAATCCGATAATATCGACATTTTCCAAACGTGCGGTTTGCAGGATTTTTTCGGCGGGCACCATCACTCCCAAGTCGATAACTTCGTAGTTATTGCACTGCAAAACCACTCCGACGATATTTTTACCGATGTCGTGTACGTCGCCTTTAACGGTCGCCATAAGGATTTTGCCGTTGGTCTGGCGGTCAGCAGCTGATTTGTCGGCTTCCATGAACGGCATTAAATACGCCACGGCTTTTTTCATGACCCGCGCGGATTTAACCACTTGCGGCAGGAACATCTTACCCGCACCAAACAGGTCTCCGACCACGTTCATGCCATCCATTAACGCGCCTTCAATGACATGTAGTGGCCTTTCTGCTTCCTGCCTCGCCTGTTCGGTATCTTCGTCGATGTAATCGGTAATACCTTTGACCAGTGCATGTTCCAAGCGTTTGCTTACTGGCCACTCGCGCCATTCCAAATTTTCCTGTTTGGCTTCGCTGCTACTACCGTCGCCACGGTATTTCGCCGCCAGCTCCAGTAATTTGTCCGTGCCGCTGCCATCGTGGGTGTTTAAGACCACGGCTTCAACTGCATCGCGCAAGTCGAGAGGGATGTCTTCGTATATAGCCAATTGTCCGGCATTCACAATACCCATCGACATGCCAGCCTTGATGGCATGGTATAAAAATACCGCATGGATGGCTTCACGCACCGGATTATTGCCCCGAAACGAAAACGATACGTTGGATACGCCGCCAGAAATTAGCGCATACGGCAGGGTTTGTTTGATCTCGCGGGTGGCCTCGATAAAATCCAGCCCGTAATTGTTGTGCTCATCAATGCCGGTGGCAATGGCGAAAATATTCGGGTCAAAAATAATGTCTTCGGGCGGAAAGCCAACTTGTTCGACTAGAATTTTATAAGCACGTTGGCAAATTTCGACTTTTCTGTCTTTGGTGTCGGCTTGACCTTCTTCATCGAACGCCATAACGATAACCGCCGCACCATAACGTCGGACCAGCTTGGCGTGCTTGATAAAAGCTTCCTCGCCTTCTTTCAGCGAAATAGAGTTAACTACGCCTTTACCTTGGATACATTTAAGCCCAGCTTCCAAAATATCCCATTTGGAAGAGTCCAGCATAATCGGTACTTTGGCAATGTCCGGTTCGGATGCAATCAGCATCAAGAAGCGCACCATCGCTTCTTTGGACTCCAACATGCCTTCATCCATGTTGATGTCGATGATTTGTGCGCCGTTTTCGACCTGTTGTTTGGCAACATCCAGCGCGACTTCAAAATTACCTTCGATAATCAGTCGTTTAAATGCAGCCGATCCGGTGACATTGGTGCGTTCGCCGACATTGACAAACAGGCTATCTGGGCCAATCGCCATGGGCTCTAGCCCTGAAAGACGGCATTGTTTTGGGATGTCAGGGATGCTGCGCGGAACGTGGTGTTGTACCGCATTGACGATAGCTTTAATGGTGGCGGGCGACGTGCCACAACAGCCACCAATAATATTCAGGTAACCACTTTCTGCCCAATTTGCCAACTCATCTGCCATTTGTTCGGGTGTTTCATCATATTCGCCGAATTCATTAGGTAAGCCGGCGTTGGGGTGGGCCGAAACGTGAGTATCAGCAATAGACGATAATTCCGCAATATATTGACGCAGCTCTGTAGCACCTAAAGCGCAGTTAAAACCGAAAGAAATCGGTTCAATATGTTTTAAAGAATGCCAAAACGCGCCCACGGTTTGCCCTGACAAGGTTCGACCGGATGCATCAGTGATCGTACCGGAAATCATCACCGGTAATTTAGTGCCAATTTGCTCAAAATACTGATCAACTGCAAAAATGGCGGCTTTGGCGTTTAAGGTATCGAAAACAGTTTCGATCAGGATAATATCCGCGCCTCCGTCTATCAATCCGCGCGTGGCTTCTGTATAGGCCTCAACCAGTTCGTCAAATGATATATTGCGAAAGCCTGGATCATTGACATCCGGTGACATTGAGGCGGTGCGAGCGGTAGGACCAAGAACACCCGCTACAAAGCGCGGTTTTTCCGGTGTTTTTGCCGTGTATTCATCGGCAGCTTGCTTAGCAACACGTGCCGATTCAAGATTAAGCTCGTAAGCCAACGCTTCCATGCGGTAATCCGCCATGGAAATACTGGTCGAATTGAAGGTGTTGGTTTCAACAATATCCGAGCCCGCCTCAAAATACGCACTATGGATAGCTTTGATAATATCCGGCTGGGTTATCGACAATAAGTCGTTATTGCCCTTAAGGTCAACTTCCCACTGGGCAAAGCGGTCGCCCCTAAAATCTTTTTCTTCCAGCTTGTAGCCCTGGATCATCGTACCCATTGCGCCATCAAGAAATAAGATTCTTTTGGATAATTCTTGCTTAAGAAGTGCTGATTTGCTCATTTATATTTATGGAGGGGTTGATTCAACTGATTATTATTGCTTTAAAAGTGATCAAGCTCTATTATTTTTGTCAGTAACCCAGGAGATTAACGTGTCAAAGCCAACTATTATTCAAACTATCAAGAGCATTCTAGCAGCTTTTGTGGGTGTACAGAGCGACAAGAATCGAAAATTGGACTTCGAGCAAGGCTCGCTTTCGACTTATGTGATCGCTGGCTTGATTTTTACTGTCGTATTTGTATCTGCCTTGATTTTTGTGGTATCCAAGGTTGTGGGCAACTAGCAATCCTTCATTGTGGGATAAATCTAGCGATTCCCTTGTCCCAGCCACATAAAATTACAAACATAAAAAAGCCCAAGCACTGCCTGGGCTTTTCATTTTGCTATACGGCTTATTTGTTATCAGGATTTTTAAAGCTTTCTTTAATGCTCTTGAGCATATCGCCGAAGCCGCTGAATAAGTTAGATTTAGTCAGTGATTCTTTCAGAACAAACTTGGTGCGGACAAATGCAACCAATAAGAAGCCTGCAAGGGGTGGAAACAATTCAAAAAACACTGACGAGAACGTTCCTTTAGAGCCTTGAAAACCGCCCACATTTTTTCTGTCACCAATACTCAGGACATCACGTTCATAAGCCTCACCGCCCTCACTTGCCCGCATTGATTCGATAATGTAATTACTGCCTCCAATCAATAAGAACTGTGATGCCATATAAACGACAGCACAAACCATCACCCAAACTACCACATTATTTACGTTCGCTTTTGTAGCCGTTTGGTAAACCCAAACAAGCACAAGAATACCTAATATTCCACCAATCATCGCTGCACCCTTTGTTATTATAATTTAGTTAAAAAGTAATAAAGAAACGGACATTTCAAGATCATTTCTGAGCCATTTTTCTCAACAACCTTACAAGTCTCGAATTTTTCCCGCCCTGGGGCTACCTGTTTTTTTATTACACCGTCTTCAACTCTATACTGTACAGGTATATTCATCTCCAGAGTTCTCCCACCCACATCTGTCGCCTTACTCATGAGAACTCCATCATTTCGGAAATCCCACTCCACTATAACCTTTTTTTTCTCGCCGTCTAATTTCGGTGACTCGGCAGTCACCTGCCATTTTCCTAGAATTTCTGAATTATCCTTCAATGCGACATCAGCATTAGCTGAAAGTGCGAAAAAAATTGCCGCTACCGGCAACATCCCCAGGTATCTGTTGATCATCTTTCAAGCTCCTCATAACTCTGCATTATCAAAGTGTAGATTCTAAACGATACTGCATTAGCTATCGAGTTTTAAATTTTTTAACGTCATCTGATATTAATGAAATTGTTGTTCCAACCTGTCCGAGGATGATGTGCATCCAATTTTTATTCAAAATTTAACATTAAAATAGTTATATATCTTATTGTTTTTTATTGCTTTAACCCCTTGCAGATAGCGGCAGTAAAATCTGGCTCTATTGATTCTAAGATAGGCTTATTGATTGAAATACTCATTTGCAGTTAACTCGCGTAAAATTGCACAAAAAACGCTGCCACCTTAAATTGAGAGGAAAATCCATGAAGACATTCTTTTTTCCAAGCGCCCTATTATTTAGCATCCTGTTATTTTCAATTAGCGCTGTTGCCGAAAAAGCTAGCGAAGAATGGCAAAATACAACAATCACCGATGCCACTATCAAGAAAATACAGGAATCGAAATATGAATATAAAAAATGTGTCGGTGAGCAAATGCAAAAACCGACTTACTTGAAAATGGACAGCCGCAATGCGACTGATGAAATCATAAAACACTGTGAGCCTGTACTAACTAAAATAAGGGAGGTTTATTTGGCTGAAAAAGTACCTGGCGTAATTGCAGACCGCCATCTGAGGCAAATTCGCATGCAGGTAACGCGTAACGCGCTGCAAGGCTTACTGTTTGAACAAGCCAGCCGAAAAGCGGGGCAGCCATGACTTATCTTGAATCGCTAATGACTACCTTTGCTGTTGACTTATCGCTTAGGCCGACTACGTTCGACCTATGGCATGTGTGTTTGGCTGGTACGGTGGTGGTGCTAATGGCGGTATTGATATTATTGTTGCTGGTCATGCTATTAAGCAGAAGCCGATATAAGAAGGAAATCAATACCAAAACCATTCAGCCGATCCAACCAATTGAACCTGTAGTTAAAATCGTCGAGAAAATTATTGAAGTCGAAAAAATAGTGCAAGCACCGATACCTGAGCCTGTTATCCTGAAAGAATACACACCAGATGCCGCCCTGCAAATGCTCGGGTTGTTGCAAAAAGAAGCGCGATTTATTGATTTTCTTAAAGAAGATATTACTGCCTACAACGATGCTGATATTGGCGCTGCCGCAAGGGTAGTGCATGAAGGCTGCAACAAAGCTGTAAACGAGCATTTCAGTCTTGCGCCTATCCGCAACGAACAGGAAGGTAGCAATATTACCGTGCCAATCGGCTTTGATGCTTCTGCAATCCGCTTAACAGGCAATATTGTTGGCATCGCGCCTTTTACCGGCAGCTTAATCCACAAAGGCTGGCAAGTGACCGAGGTGCGTTTACCTAAACTCACGCAAGGCCATAATCCTAATATTGTCGCTGCTGCGGAAATTGAACTATAAACCCTGGTATCTTCCATTCAACTAGATTACCCGTAATTTCTGATGAATAGCCCAAACCCACAAAGATTCACAGTCGGTATTGACCTAGGCACTACGCACTGTGTTATGTCTTATGCCGACCTCACTAACTTGGAAAATGATGAATTTTTGCAGCATGTTATGCCGATACCTCAGCTCAGTGCGCCGGGCATGGTTGACGACTATCTGCAATTACCATCGTTTATCTATCAAGCCCATGAAGCAGAACTTGCCGAGGGTGTAGCCGCACTGCCCTGGACGAATAAACCACTGCATTTGGTCGGTGAAATTGCACGTAACTTAGGCAGCAAAACCCCTATTCGTTTAGTGTCCAGTGCCAAAAGTTGGCTGTGTCATTCCGATATTGATTGTAAAGCCCCCTTATTGCCTACTGGAGCACCCGAAGAAGTTGAGCGCATTTCGCCCTTTCAGGCAACCGTCGCTTATTTGCAGCATCTAAAAAGCGCTTGGCAACACCAACACCCTGATACCCCGCTAGAACAACAAGATGTCGTCATAACCGTACCCGCATCATTTGATCCGGCAGCTAGGGAACTAACCGTAGAAGCAGCTAAAAATGTCGGCCTTGGCCATGCCATTCTACTGGAAGAGCCACAGGCAGCACTGTATAGCT
Organism: Methyloglobulus sp.; assembly: GCF_040079455.1. GTDB lineage: Bacteria > Pseudomonadota > Gammaproteobacteria > Methylococcales > Methylomonadaceae > Methyloglobulus. The sequence goes on from NZ_JBEBKJ010000084.1 coordinate 9,554, forward strand.
GGATAGAAAAAAATCACAATAACTGGCGCAAGCAGGTCCATGTTGGGGATATTATTCTCGTCATTGACATAGGCGGCGGTACGACCGACCTGTCTTTAATCGCTGTTACCCAGAAGGACGGCAATCTTGAGTTTAACCGAGTGGCGATTGGCGACCATATCCTGCTAGGTGGAGACAATATGGATTTGGCGCTCGCATATACCGTGAAAGCTAAGCTGGAAACAGAAGACAAATTACTGCAACCCTGGCAATTTCAGGCATTAACGCACAGTTGCCGGGATGCGAAAGAAAAACTGCTCACCAATATGACAATGGATGTTGCCCCGATCATCATTGCGAATCGGGGCTCTTCGTTAATAGGCGGTACACTACGGACAGAACTGACTAGGGCTGAAGTCAATAATACTTTGGTTGATGGATTTTTGCCCCAAGTCTCAGCCAGTGCAAAACCCGTTTTCCGCGCCCGCACAGGATTAAGAACACCGGGGTTGCCCTATGCCCAAGATGCCGGTATCACAAGACATCTCGCCGCTTTCCTTGCTAAACAACAAAATGCAACTGGGGAATTAGAAGACATTAAACTAGCCAAAAATGCCACGTTTATACACCCAACGGCAGTGCTGTTTAATGGTGGTGTGTTAAAAGCGGATTCTCTAGCTAACCGCTTGATGAATGTATTAAACGGCTGGTTGCAAGATGAGCAGGCACCGCCAGCGCGACTACTATCCGGCAATGATCTTGATCTTGCCGTTGCCAGAGGCGCGGCTTATTATGGCTTTGTCCGCAAAGGTAAAGGCGTACGTATCAAAGGTGGTGCGGCTGCATCCTATTACGTCGGCATCGAAAGCGCTATGCCTTCTGTTCCGGGCATTCCGCCAGAAATACAAGCTTTATGTATCGCCCCATTTGGTATGGAAGAAGGGACACAACAAGAATTATCGAATGAAGAATTCGGCTTGGTAATTGGAGAGCCCGTACGTTTTCGCTTCTTTGCCTCCACAACCCGTCGTGAAGACAGGGTGGGCACACGCTTAAACCGCTGGAACCGTGACGAACTCTCAGAACTGGCTGAAATCGAAGTAACCTTAGATAAGGAAGGCCGAAGAGCAGGTGAAGTTGTTCCCGTTCATTTATGTGCTGCGGTTACGGAAGTAGGCACACTAGAACTGCAAGCCGTTTCCCAAAAAGACAACGCCCACTGGAAGATTGAGTTTGATGTCAGATCGGGTGAATAACCAGCCGAAATATCAAGAAATCCGCTAATAAGATTCCCTAAAATAGAACGTGAGATTTACACGCGCTATCCCAAGACAAAAAAACTGTATTGGGTGTCGACTCCATTTATTTACATTGTTTTTTAGCTATAAGGGTCTACTGCAATCGCTTTTTCTAAATAATCGATCTTTTTTTTGAAATCTTGCTCGCTGTCGGCGTAGGTCTGGGAAATTCTATGAAACTCTTCATGAACTTCATTGAAAGAATCCACTATATCGGAGTCAAACTGTGTACTTTTGCCTTCTAAAATAATCTTTACCGCTTGTTCGTGTGACACAGAAGGTCTGTAAACGCGCCGACTTATTAACGCATCATAAACGTCAGCTATCGCTATAAGGCGGGCAGAAATAGGTATGGCATCTCCTGCAAGGCCTTCAGGATAACCGCTACCATCCCATTTTTCATGATGACTGTAGACTATTTCCTTTGCATATTTAAGAAACGGCATCTCTGTCTTCAGATCACGTTCCGCTTGGAGGATAACATTTCGCCCGATACTAGTATGGGTTTTGATAATGTCAAACTCATCAGGCGTTAAGCGCCCAGGCTTTAGAAGAATTCTATCAGGAATTCCCACATTACCAATGTCATGCAAAGGCGCTGTCTTGATCAGCAATTCAATGGTGTAGTCGTTGTCGAGAAAGCTTACGAAACGGGGGTGAAAGCGTAATTTTTCCGCCAGAGCCTTGACATAATACTGGACACGGCAAACATGATTCCCCGTAACGTTATCTCGAGTTTCTCCCAAATAAGCCATAGCTTGAATAGCAACATCCAAGGCCGCCATTAGCTCTGCGGTGCGTTTTTGTACTTGATCCTCAAGAAGAGCATTCCAAGCACCAAAAAAATTATCCCTATTTTTCATTTCCAAGTGAGTTTTAACATGCCCCAGTAAGTTAACAAAACTGATTGGCTTAGCAATACAATCCAAGATACCCCTTTCAAAATCGTAGGCCTCATCCGCCATCTCGTTTTTCTCGGTTAAAAAAATAACCGGGATGCTACGTGTTTTGGAGACTCTATTTAAATTTTTGCAATCTTCGTAGCCAGCCACGCCCGGCATCATGATTTTAAGAAAGATAATATCCGGCGGAGAATCCGACTGCACAATTTTTAGCGCGTTTTTCGTATTCTTGGCAACCCTGACTGCCTTGCAGTAGTCTTTCAACAAATCACTTGTTAAATTGTGCTTACTGGGATCATCATCTATTATAAGAACCGTCGCTTTGCTGATAAAGGAGTGTGCGTCCACCATGGTTTTACCTCTGAAAATTAAATAAATATTACTTCAGCCTTGTTGTCGTTTATTGATGTACTATCATCTATATTAAGGCAATTTTCTTGCATTTAGCCATTCAAACCTGCTCTTACTTGCACAATCCAAAAATGCACTTTCAAGACAAACCTACAAACACAAAAAATAAGGGGCAATACCTACCCAATCATAATCTTTGTATACAGCAATAGGTTTTATTGGAAAGCAATACCAATCCCAATAAGTTTTCATTGATACCTTCTCCAAGGGGAGAAGGTCAGGATGAGGGAGTTTCATATTACAACTTTTTGGGATTGGTATAACAATCGACATCCGCGTGATTTTTGCTAGCTCAATAATTCAAAAGTGTAGTTCAAAAATAGAAAGCCATCCCATGAGATTTAGGGCTAGTCACCAAATCAATAGGTTATCGCTGTTTTTTAGATAACTCCTTTTCTTTGTTGGATTGGTAGGCATGTTGGCAATGGTCTTGCACTTTGGGCTTTAAAGCTCCGACCCTGGCCGATTAGTTCATCATATGATTAAAGTGCCGACATTACATTAGCCCTAAAACCTTATAAACACCCTTGGTATTTAAGCGGATGGTGATGGGCTGATCGGTTGTATTTTCCCAGAACCAGCCGTGAATGCCTTCAAACGGTGTTGTTAAAGAACCGCTGGCTTTGCTGTCCGTGGCAGTAAAATAACTTTTGAAATAGCCGTTTTTAGCACCTTTGGGTTCGCCATGAAAATCGAAATAAACCAGTTTGCCATCTGTTGCCCATGAATAATCCAGCGCATAACCTTTCTCCATGTAGAACTTATATTCAAGCCCTTTTTTGGGTGGGATGACAATCGTCACGGTATTGGTGCGCTCCGTTGCAAATTCATTAGGCTGTTGGTCGTTGTTTGCCTGTGCTTGATTGGCATTGCCTTCTGTCGCCTTATCTCGAGCCTGAACTTGAGTGATTCCTGAACAGTTTTTAGCTATCTGGGTAGATTTTTCTGCAAGTACAGTCAATCCCATCTTCTTGCCCAATCCGGTCGGGTCAATGCCATATTCGGCAGGAAGTACGGCGGCAAACAAGATAACTACCGCCAACAGCACTGCCGCTAAACTGGCGTTAATCAGTGATTTTGTTGATTGTATTGGCTGATATTCAGGGTTCATAGCGTTATCCGTATACAAAATAACCGGTTAATTGGTAACCAAACAAGATCAATCCGCCCGTCATCAACAACGTATTGGTGGCGATAGCAAAAGTATAAAAGCTCGGCGACCTGCGCCAGAATCCGAGGATAATCAGGATAAAAAATAAGGCGACAAACTGCCCCACTTCCACACCGACATTAAAAGCCAGCAGATTTTTCCATAAGTTTGTTTTAGGTAAGGCAAAATCCTGTAACTTGGTTGCCAAACCAAAACCGTGAAACAATCCAAAAACGGCAACAGCAACCTTGTTATTCGGCTGAAAACCCAATAACAGCCGGAAACCACCCAGATTATCAAAGGCTTTATAGACAATAGACAGGCCAATAATGGCATCGATAAGATAAGAATTGACATTGATTCCTTTCAAAACTCCAAACAACAAAGTCAAACTGTGTCCCAAAGTGAACAAGCTGACATAAACCAGAACATCACGCACCCGAAATAAAAAGAAAATGACCCCAACCAGAAATAGCAGGTGGTCGTAGCCTGTCACCATGTGTTTCGCGCCGATATAAAGAAATGGCCCGATTGCTACGCCTTGATTGGCGGTTAAGAAATTTTTTGTCGAGGCATCAACACCGTGAGCAAAAAGGTTGGTTGATATTGCCAATAGCGACAGTAATAACCCGCTCAATATCAACGTTCGTTTGTTTAATTGCACTTAACGCCTTGTAGAATTTTAAAACCTACTAACTTTGCTATCAATAGGGTTCGCATGAAAATAAGTATTACTGGTAATTACCAGTATCATTATGGCACAACTTACCAGTTGAAACTTTGAAACATAAAACGGCACTAACCAATACAACTTTAATGATGTTTTTTTGTCGAAGGCAATATCGCGTTATCATTTCCAAAAATGATTAACTTTATATCCTAATAAACAACAATCTGACCTGATTATGTTAAGAGTATTATTGTTCTTTGTGACCTTTTCTGCTTTTGCAGCGCCTCGAGTAACTTACCCGCCAGGCGGGTTTCAAGACAATTTTTGGCAACAAGTCCAGATCCAACATTTACAAACGCAGCAACAGCTACAGTCGCAGGATCAATATCGGCGACAATTATTGTTACAAGACCAGCAACACCAGATAGAACATCTACAGGATCAACAATACCAGCTAGAGCACCTGCAACGAAACTCAATCATGCACGAGTATTCTGATCGACTTAGATCATATAGTCGCCCTATAAAACCAAGACCACAAATCGTGAAGAAAAAACATAGCCCATAGTTTTACATGGGCTAAGACTGATGTTAACGGACATTTGTCGGTGACAAGCAAGCCTACGGCATACTTTGCCTCTTGACCCGCAACGCCCAGGATATTGCGAGGCCAGAGGGGTTAATCAGGATCGAGACAATTGATTAAACACAAGTGAATAAGCCGCGATATGTTGCGACCAATTTTTATTGGGATTCACCAGTTCGCCCTAACCTTCGCGCTTTCCAGTATTTCTTGGTCATGACCAAGTAAAAACAGAGGTTAAATCTATTGTAGGATAGGCCAATCACTGGTGAAATACCTCCCTTGCTTTATTTTTCAAGGAATCGAAGTTGCTGGCTGTTATTTCGCATCAAGAACAGCTTTTTGTAGACCAACAAATTCAGCAAAATGACAATTACTCCTAAGCCGATTTGGATTTCTCTTGTCAATGCCGATGGATAAATCATTGGGATAATATAGTGTTCGATAAAGCCGCTGGCAAAGCGTCCGCCGCTTACCGAACGCAGGCTGTTTTGGAAGTGGGTTAAGGGGCAAATCCATCCGGCAAATTCGATCAAGACACCCCAAATTGCGGCTGGAATGTGAATCCACATCATCTTCCGCCACTTAAAAACCAAAAACCCGTCAAAAATGACAAAGAGAATGAACCCAAAGTGGACGAAGACGATAAAATCGGCGAGTATCAGATTCAGCATCGACTTTTCATAATCAAGTTTTTTCTCCACCCACCGTATTTCTCCGTATAAAATCCTAATGACGAAGAAAATCCATCGACTAAGAATACATAGAAGGAGGCACAACTTACCTTGTAAGCAATATGATCGTTTATCCCTTGATGCAAATGATCGGCTCCAGCTGAAATGGTTTAATTAAACAGGACACTTCTAGAGGCAGATTTATAATGTCATTAGAGGTGACCATGAATATGAATAACATTCAAACGAAACGACCAA
>NZ_JBEBKJ010000085.1:0-15448 GCF_040079455.1 Methyloglobulus sp.
GATAATAATATTCCAGATGATGAGTTAAATGAACTTGATGAAAGTTGGTCTGAAATAGTTTCCCAACTAGGGGAAAGCAATTTCACAGACTTTATTCGTTATCATCATAATTTCCAAGCAACATTAGTTACAAAGAAAGACCTATTTTCATCGGTTCGGAAGTTAATCAATACGCCAGAAAAAGCTTATGAGTATCTTCGCTCTTTAAGTCAATACGCGCCTGTTTATGCCTCGCTTTTAAATCCGCATGATGAATGGTGGGCTAACCAAGATGTTGTTTATCGTGATGTTAAAAAGTATCTAGAAGGATTTGACCTGTTTAACATTAAACAGCCACTTACCGTTCTAATGGTTGCCTTTACTCAGTTTTCTGGTGAGGAATTTGTAAAACTTTCCAAGTATTTGTACATTCTAGCTATTAGATACAATGTCATCTGTCATCTTTCTCCTAATGAGCAAGAAAATGCTTATAATCAGCTCGCGATAAAAATCCACGCAAAGGAATGTACTCGTGCAAGTCATGTTAAAAATAGTGATATTTTTAGAAAACTTTATCCTAGTGATGAGTCATTTTTTAATGCTTTTGAATTCCATAAAATGCCAAGTAAGCGTTCTGCAAAAAAAATAAGATTTCTTTTGGCTGAGATAGAAACTTATTTGGGGCATGAAACAGACCCTACCAAAACAACGTTAGAGCATGTTTGTCCTTATAATCCTGATGAGGACTGGGATAGTTATTTTGGAGAGGGTGTTAATGACATTCAAGATCGTTTGGGCAATGTGGTTTTGCTTGAGAAGGATGAATTAAAAAGAGCAAGTTTTGAAAATAAAAAACGCGCTTATTTAGAAGCTCACTACCCATTGGCTCAACAAGTAGCCTCTTATGACAAATGGAACTTACAAAACTTGAATGCTTTCCAAGCGTGGCTATCAAACCAAGCGGTAGAAACTTGGAAAGTTTCATATAAATAACAAAAGATAGAGCCATAGGATTTGCTGAACGAAGGGAAGCGCATCCTTCGTGAAAGATGCGTCTCTCTCATTGCGTCATCCTATTAATCTATATGCTTTATTTTTATTGTTTCTAAATGATTCAATTTCGTTGTACAAAGAAAGTCCAGGATTTTCTTGGGGTAAAACCCAGGGAGCTATGTGAAATAAAAGAACCTGATTCGGTGCTTGGAAACTGGTATGTAAATACCTTCAAGATAGGCCATCGCAATTTAGTGATTTATATGAATGAGCGCACCCTGTTGTCGTTCATTTTGGTAGGGGTCAAAAAATCTGAATCTATAAAAATCATTTCTGGTTTCTCGGCAGGTCTGGCGCAGTTACTAAAAGCAGAAGGGTTCAGCGGCGATCAAATTAATCATATACTTCCACATGAAATGGAAATTGAACTGACAAAAACAAGCGACAAAAGCTTGCTTGGCAATATGAATGATTTGGTTTATTTATATTGTGCACACATTGCCCACAGCGAGGACTCTCTTGGGACTATCGACATCGGCGAGATTATAATGAAGATTAATAGAACTCCGCAAAGAGTAATTAATTGGAAATATTCAATCGACGTAGCAAGGGAAGTTATTCGGATAAAAGCGATATAATTTAAGCAAGTAGCCTACTTGAACAACTGCCGATTACCTCCCTGAAAGCTCCCGAGCGATACGGTTTTTCAGGTGATTGGGTACGCTTTCATTCATAACCACAGCAAAAGGTTGCCACTCACCACGCTTAACCAAATAACCTGCCAGCGCACTAACACCGCTCAAAGTTCCAGATTTTGCGTATATACCAGGTTCGATTTCAGGCAACAAATGCTTCCAATCGCGGAACGCAAGCAGCAGTTCCGTCAGTTGCTGCGGCGACAGTCGGTTAGTGCGAGATAAGCCAGCACCATCTGCCAATGAAAAGCGCTTCCAAGCAAAACGACGGAAAAGCGTTTCTTCCATATAGCGTTGTACATCGGTTGCATTAGCGGGGCGGCGGTAGGCTTCCGCACTTAACGTCAAAATTAACTGGTTGGCAACGAAATTGGTAGAATATTTCAGCATCGGGCGCAGCATTTCACCCAGTGTTTTACTGTTAACGTGGGTATAAAACACCTTCTGGGTTGAAGCCTGACCAAAAACGATTTGAGAGCCGACTGCAACGCCATGTTTCCGTAGAAAAGCCCCTAACAATTCCCCAAAATAGTTCTCGGCATTGTGCGGATTAGGGCCGGTGTTGACACGCAACTCACCGCTCTTGCTTGAACTCCCTAAGCTTTCTGCAAAAGCCGTTAAAGGCGTAAGCGATTCTGCGGATACCACTTGACCACCGACTTTCTTTACAGCTACTGTATTGAAATTAGCAGCAACGGCAGTTGGCACTGCATCGTAAGGATTGTCAGTCGTACCTGTGCCCGGCAGCACTAAATTCGGCTGAAATAATGAGCTATCAATACCGATAGCTTTAATTTGCGTTAAGCCTTTCTGTTTAAGGTTTCTAGCAACAACATCCAATTCTTCAGAAACCAGATAAGGGTCGCCGCTGCCTTTTACCCAAAGTGTTTGGGTCGATTCGTCCAGATAAAACTCTGTGTGAAAACGATGTTGTTCACCCCAATGGGTTAATGCCATCCAGGCAGTCGCCAACTTGGTGGTCGATGCTGGCATTAGCGGCGTATCGGCATGATCGGCTAAGACAGTCTGTCCGTTAGCAGCCAAAACCAGGAGTCCTGCGTTATTTAGCCTGGAAAATGCAATCAATGCATCGCCTGCGTTACTCGGAACAGAGGTTGACAAAGCTACAACAAGTAAGCATGTAAAAATTACTTTCATTTCAGCCAGTTGAGTTTGAAAATTGATCGGAGTTTAATCATTACTTAGGTGTTTTGTAGGATGGTGCTGAGGTACGAAGCCCAACAGAGCTTACATTAACCCCATTGTCGATTATTCCGCTGCCGTTGGCAAACCACCTATATCACCGCACCAATCCGCCGCCAGAATGCCATCATGCACATAGCGATGGAAGGTCGAATAAGGCCAATCCTGTACTCGGCTGACATAGCCATGTTTCAAGGGATTGGCTTGAATATAGTCGATATGGCTTACATGATCCAACTCCGTAGTAATTGTGTGTTCCCAATAACGCCGCTGCCATATTCCTCGTTCTGCACGTTTACGCCGCGTCGCCGATAAGCGCTCGGTACGCGGCAAACCTTTGGCAAACAATAATTTGATCAACCGCCAACGTACCGGAAAATCATCGGTATCAGGTGGCAACGTCCACACACAATGCAAATCATCCGGCAGCACCACCCAGGCATCGATATGGAACGGGTATAAGCGTTTCACCCTCCGAACCGAATCACGTAACAGGTCAATATGGTCAGTCAGCAACGTTCGCCGCCGCTCCAGTAAATTGACCGTAAAAAAATAACACCCGCCCACCACAAAGTTGCGTCGATAATCAAGCATAAAGCATTTCCGAATCAATAGAAAGAATCAACGGAAATAATAGCATAGGCATTGGGTGGTTTCGCGCGAGCAAACCGCCATGCCAAAGCAAATGCGCCGCATAAACAATTCACCAGGGGTAAAAAACCGCCTGATAAACCCTGAAAAGAGTTTCGATTCCGTGGTTTCGTTTCGGTGGATTGCTCGCGCGAATCCACCTTACGTTCAACCATCTTACGGGTTAGGCATAAAACATATCGGCATCAATAGAAAAATCAACGGAAATAATAGCATAGGCATAGGGCGGTTTCGCGCGAGCAAACCGCCATGCCAAAACAATTGTGCCGCATAAACAATTCACCAGGGATAAAAAAACCACTTGATAAACCATGCAAAGGTTTCAGCCCCGTAGCTTCGTTTAGGTGGATTGCTAACGCGAATCCACCTTACGTTCAACCATCTTACGGGTTATGTTGAAAACCAGGAAACCTTGTATCAGAAGTATTTGAAGCTGACAAAAAAGTAAAACGTAGATACCATCTCTCCGTATCAATCGCAAGTGGTCAATTTGCCACTTGAGGTTGATAAGGTTGTTGGTGTTTGAGGACACCAAAACAAATCTGCACCAGTTTCCGCATGGCTGCGCCTAACGCCGACATTTTGCTTTTGCCGTTGCCGGTCAGTCGCAGGTATTGGGCTTGATGTCGGGATTGTAAGTGGTCGCCACCACCGCCGCCATGTACAGTTTGGCGCGGATGCGGATGGCCGGGTTTCCCGGCCTTGGAAAGCTTGGCGCGTCCCCTGACGCTGCTGCCGGATTCGTGCTGTACGGGGACCAGCCCCAAATAGGCGGCGCACTGGCTGGCACTGTCGAATGGGCGGCTGCCGATGACCATCAACATCCGGGTGGCGATGACTTTGCCTACGCCCGGGATGCTTTCCAGCAACGCTTTGTTTTGTTTGAGTAGTTCATGATTGTTAAGGTGTTCTTCAATCAGTTTTTCCAATTGTTGCCGTTCGGCATCAAGCGTCCCGATGATTTGCGCCAACGAGGCTAAGATGGCTGGCGGGGCTTGGCTAATTTCAGCCTTTTCTCGCCGGTTGCGTTCCCGTTGCAAGTCCTTTTCAAGACTGTCCAGGCGCGCCACCAGGGCTTTCAAGGTACCGATTTCAAGGGCTTCCGGTTGCCACCGCTTGGGTTTTTCGTGTAACCCATAACGCGCCAGCACCACGCTGTCCTTTTTGTCGTTCTTGCTCCGCACACCCAGGCTTTGGGCGTAAAACTTGACCTGTGCCGGGTTGACAACCGACACGTTGGCCCCTTTGTCATAGAGATAAACCGCCAATTGCCCGTGGCAAACCCCCGTCGCCTCCATGACAAAATGTAAGCCGCTGATCGACAAGCCCGTGTGTTTTAGTGACCATTCGACCAAACTCGACCAACCTGTCAGTGCGTTGGGAAACACTTTTGCTTTCAATTTGTTGTTTTCGTCAAGCCAAGCACAGTCCAGTTTGGCTTTGCTGACATCGATACCAATAACATTCATTTCTTTGCGACTCCCCTTGTTCATTCAGCCTCATTCCCCAATAGGAAGGACTCGGATACCATTCAGTGTTAAGAAAATAGGTGCATGGGTTTAATCTACGTTACAGGCTTTATGCCTAAGGGTGGACCCAAACTCTGATCATGCACCACCATGATATAATGCTAGCTAAGCAATTATATCCGGCTTTGGAGAGATACAAGGGTGGTGCTGCCAACAATTCGGCGCATCAAACGTTGGGGTTCGTGCCTCACCCCAACCGAGCTATCGCTCACATAATCTAACCTTATTCGTTAGGCTTAAAAACAAATATAGAAAGGTAAGGTTGACAAAATAACACATAAAGTTGACAATTATCTCTAATAAGGTTGACAAAAGCTAATTATTTAGGAGGCATTTTTTGTGGCTGGGGTTAGAAAAAGAGGAGAACAAATAAGGCAATTTATTCTTGATAATGTTGAACATAATTCAAAAGACATTGTAAATGTCACATGCCGTGCTTTTGATATATCACGACAAGGGGTAAATAAACATATGCAACGCCTTGTTGAGCAAAAGAGCATTTTAATTAAAGGGGCGACTAAAAATAGGCATTACTACTTACATCCGTTAGTCGAATGGGTGGAAATATTCTCATTAGACAAGACTATATCAGAAGACATTGTTTGGCGTGTACATATAGCTCCTTTGCTTGGCGAACTTCCTGGCAATGTTATTGATATTTGGCATTTTGGCGTAACAGAAATGTTCAACAATGCAATTGACCATTCAAGCGGACAACATGCGACGGTGACATTAAAAAAAACAGCAACATCATCGGAAGTTGTTATTTACGACAATGGCGAAGGAATTTTTAAGAAAATTCAACGGGCAATGGGTTTATACGATGAACGCCACTCGGTGCTTGAATTAGCGAAGGGCAAGCTAACAACAGACCCCGCCAACCACTCAGGAGAAGGAATATTTTTCTCGTCAAGGATGTTTGACAATTTTACGATTTTTTCTGGGAACGTTTATTTCTCACATACACACGGAGAAGTTGAAGACTGGATTTTAGAGCAACAACATCCCAATACAGGCACTATAGTAGTCATGCGGCTTTCAAACAACACATCAAGAACAGCTAAGCAAGTATTTGACAGCTTTACTTCGGGTGACGACTATGGGTTTACAAAAACGGTCGTTCCTGTCCGGTTGACGCAGTATGGGGATGATAAATTGGTGTCGCGGTCACAAGCCAAAAGGCTATTGCTAAGGATTGATAAATTTAAAACCGTACTGTTTGATTTTAATGGGGTGGAATCCATAGGTCAGTCTTTTGCAGACGAGCTTTTCCGAGTATTCCCAAGCCAGCACCCCAATATGGAGTTAATTCCAACACATGCGAATGAAGCTGTAATGCAAATGATAAAGAGAGCGCGCGTACATGATACTGCCTAACGTACGTTATACGACAACCTTGACCTCCCCCTTAGGTAGAAAGCTCAACAATTCGGTGCATCAAGCGTTGGGGTTCGTACCTCAACCCCACCTTGCTACAATTTAACCGCCGTACGGATGTCCTCGTTCCGCGAGATAGGTGTGTGAGCCGGACTGGGCATACCCCGTCACGCGTTGGAAATAATAGCATAGGCGTAGGGTGGTTTCGCGCGAGCAAACCGCCATGCCAAAGCAAATGCGCCGCATAAACAATTCACCAGGGGTAAAAAACCGCTTGATAAACCATGCAAAGGTTTCAGCTCCGTGGTTTCGTTTCGGTGGATTGCTCGCGCGAATCCACCTTACAAGTCACCGTACAATTTAACCGCCGTACGGACGTGGAAGCTCCGATGTAGTAGAAGTATGCCGCGATAAAAATACAGAGGAATCCCATTGCCAATTGATAAGCAATCGCCGCCCACTTTTCCTGATAAACGATGATTGAGCCATCTTCAAACTTTACTCGGAGACGCATAGGTAAGAATTCCTCGTCCCCAGCCTAACGTAAAGCTAAGGGGCGTGCCGCTCACGGACGCCAAACGAAGCCACAAGGGCTTGATAAAATGCAAAACTACAAAACTGCCATGAGGCGGCACGTCCCTTTAAGCGCCATGTTAGGCTTATCGTTTACACGATTCTTTTACGTTCACACTCTCAATTTCTCCCCTGAGTTTAGCGGCAAGACTTACTTCTCGACACTCTTCCTCTTCTGCTGAAGTTACGTCTGCACACCATACTTCAGGGTTTATATCTTTACCTTTCGCTTGATATTGATATGCAGCAACAATACATTTTTGAACCAGTCTTTCTTGATTTATCTTAACAAAGACATTTAATGTCGCAGTAAGTGTTCCTACTGTGGCTGTTAGTGTCGTTTCTCCTTGTTGCGACAGACCCTCAACAGTGTCTTGACCTGTTCGCCGAATAATCGCAGGATCATCAATCACATAACCACTAGCAACTATGTCATTTATTCGTCTTTCAATGCCATCGCTGTATGTTCCAAGCAGTTTAAATCTTAATGATTGTTGCTCCGAAATTTCGACATCTGGATCTTCATAGCGAATACTTTGCAAGGTAAGATTCGTTGGTGCTTGTATATTAATAATATGAACATTTTGTCCTATTAGCCGATTATTTGAATAACCAAAAGCAGTCATTTTCAACTGACCTATAAAATCCTTAGGTATAGGAAATGTAAAACTATTGCTTTGCGACAACGGCGCTACTCTAGTTTCAAAAGAGGCTAAATCAGTTCCCAGCAGCTCATAAGTTAAGTTTATTTTATCTATATTTTGTTGGATTATGTCAAAGCTAATGGTGTTTCCAGACGTTTTGTCGCCAGTAAAAGAATTTGGATTAATTGCAAGACCCGTTGATGTTATACCAGCACTACCAATGCCTTGTTCTAGTTCTGCTAACTCTACGGCATTCCGCTGAGACACTTTGTCATATATCATTGAGACTAAGAATACGCCGATCAGAATGGCAAAAAACACCCCCAGCAGTTTGAGGATGCTAGTGACGTTAATAGTGGATTTATCTTTTTTCATATTGGATGGGTTCGAGTAGAGGGCCTAACGTAAAGCTAACCGGGCGCGGCACGGGAAGCTAAAAAACAAAACCGTAGTATAACCGCGCTCCGGTTGAGCATTGGGTTAGGCCAATTTTTAGCATGACCCTAAAATACAACTTGGAAAAATCCGTGTCACAATCAATTCCATGCGATCCGTTTACGATTATGACGGTTTGCTAGCGCGAAACCATCTTACGGGTTCACCTTTTCCAACAAATCGGGGTTGATATGGCTCGCCCCCGAAGCAGCAGGGGTCGATATTGAATTAAGCAGGACACCCTTGCCAGTTATTGGGCCGTCAACAAAAACGGCGAAATAGTAATATTCGTGAGTATTGATGTCTTGCTCATATATTACGCGCTCCGTCTTTAGCCTAGTGCCAGCGGGTATCATCCCTTTGATCGCTGCCCATCTTTTCAGGTCTGATTTATATGCTTCTATTGACCCTGGTATGGCAATAGGTTTCCCAGTTTCGGGGTTCCATCCAAAAAACCCGCCCCTAGGCAGGAGAAGCTCATCTTCATCGAATTTGGTGATAAAAATTTTGCCATAAACCAAATCAAGCTTAAGCCTATACACTTGGTTCCGGCCATAGCTTTCCCAGACATCCACGCCCTGGTAGCTATCCATTTCAGTCACATCCTCGGTGTCACTCACTAAAGCCTGTCCGACTAGGACAACCATTGTTGTGGCTATCGCGCCGCAACCACTGCTTATGCCGAGCAATACAAGAACCATCACGATAATAAACAGCCTTTGGTTCTTCACAAACATAACACAGCCTCCTTGGAAACCTGTAGTGGCTCATGTTCACCGACAAAAGACTAACGTGATATATACGACATTAAATGTCTTATAAAAATCGTAATTTGTCGTATATTCATTATTTAATATCGCTATCTAACTGTTTATAAATGTTTTTATGTAAGCAAATGCGACAATCCATGAAAACAATTACGACATTAATGTAACTGAAAACGTACTTGCATGGTTCGCGGAAAGTTCATTGTAAAATCTCTAGTGAATAGATGCCGAAATCGAGATTAACTATAGCTTAATTCCTAGATTTTGCTTGGATTCATCGCGGTTATTTACTCAACCACCCAAAACTGTCACAACTAGCCTCAACAGGCTTATATTCCGCCCCGCACCAGCCTGAATAATTTGAATTTTCGATAACAGAAAAAAATTGCTGGAAATCAATTTCACCCGTGCCAGGCTGGCCTCGACCTGGACAATCGGCAAACTGGATATGGCCGATCTTATCGGCATGACGGGCAATAAAATCAGCCGTGTTCTCGCCCATGCGGTGCATGTGATAAATGTCGTATTGCATGAACAGATTGGGGTGCTTGAGTTGCTTTACAATGCTAAGCATCTGCTTACCGCTGTAGACCAGAAAGTCCGGCATGTCGTAAGTATTAATGGCCTCAAACACTGCTTTTATCCTTAACGGCGCTAAGGTGTCGGCAGCCAGCAACAGGTTTTCCTTGAAGGTTTCCAGGTAACGCGATTTTTGGCGCTTATCCAAACACCGCCCAGGGAGAATATTGATGGCTTCCGGTTTTACATAATGGGCATAAGCCACCGCTTGCGTTATGGCATCTTCAAATTGCTCTTTTTTTTCCGGTACACTGGCAAGCCCTTCGCCGCCTTGCAGTAGGTCGCCTGCGGCAACGTTGAACAGCACCAGCTTCAACTGCTGCTCCGCCAACAAGCCAGCCATAATTTCCGGATGTACGCTGTAAGGAAATTGGATTTCTACCGCATCAAAACCGCACGCTTTAGCCGCCTGAAAGCGGTCAATCAGTTCGAATTCGCTAAACAACATGCTGAGGTTGGCGCTGAATTTAAGCGGCTTTGATGCTCGCCCTTCGACAAGCTCAGGACGAACGGAATCAGATAGTTTATTTTTCATACAACTTGATTAGCGTGGCAGGATCCTGCTCCAGATGCCCGTTAACTCCATGTAATTGCATCAACTGTGCCGCGAGGCTGGACATGGGAACAGCGTTGTTACACTGTTTGGCAATATCCGCTGCCATGCTTAGGTCTTTCAATAAGGTTTTGACGCGCCATTTAATAGGCTCGAATTGCTCCAAAGCCATTTCCGTGCCGGTAATTTGTAAGGGCTTGGAGTCCGCAAAGCCACCTGCCAAAGCTTGCGGTATTTTTGCCGCATCGACTCCGGCCTGTTTTGCCAACGCAATCATCTCGGCAATGACCATGACATTGCAACTAACAATCATCTGGTTGCAGATTTTGGTGACCTGCCCACTGCCGACTTCGCCCATGTGCGTTAGTTGTCGGTACAGTGGCGTCAAGACTTCCCTTGCGACAGCAATATCGGCTTCACTGCCGCCCGCCATAATCGCCAGATTGCCTTGCTCCGCACCTGCCATCCCGCCGGAAACTGGCGCATCCACCCAGCCCATACCGCATTGTTTACGCAACAGTGCCGCTAATTGTTTGGTGTTTTCAGGGTGAATGCTGGATAAATCAATCAGCAACTTGCCAGTCGAACCATTGCTGGCAATATCGTTACGGACAATCGACTCGACAACTTCGGTATCAGCGAGACACAAAATAATCACATCGACCGCCTTCACCAGTTCTGCAACTGACGAACAGGCAATAGCTCCGGCTTCAGTGACTGTTTGCATTTTTTCTGGGCTGCGGTTCCAAACGTAAACCTTATTACCCGCATTGAGCAAACGTAAGGCCATGGGTTTACCCATTAAACCAATGCCGATAAAGCCGAGAATAAGATTATGTGAAGTCATTAAATTTAGTTAGATGTAATTTTTGGATAAAGTATCCGGATGTCTATTTTGCCCATTTTTAGAGGGTTTGCCGATAATTTCGAGTCCATTAATGTGTTACCATTCGTGATAAATAAAAAAGCGACCAGTCCAGCCGGAAAACATTGCATGAACATTATTCCCAAACATTTTACCCGAATTAAAAACCCAGATTGTGCAAAACCGAATGGCTTTTTTCATTCGTATTATGCGGTTGTTACTGTTTTACTGGTCTGTTGCAATTCCGTCGGTTTTGCGGCAAAAACGCCCCCAACAGCAAAGCCAACTTTAAGCGACATCGAACATATTATCGTCTTCTATGCTGAAAACCGCAGTTTCGATAACCTTTACGGCTTATTCCCAGGCGCAAATGGCGTCAAGCAGGCAACGAAGGAACAATATACCCAAGTCGATCACGACGGCAAACCATTCAAGGAGTTGCCTCCGATTTGGGCAAGCCAATTAGATAAGCCACCGCTGGCTGAACGCCTGCCAAATAAGCCGTTTCAAATTGATAAGCCTTCCTTGAATTTGCCTTTGTCTGCCAGGACGCGAGACTTGGTGCACAGCTATTACCAAAACATCGAACAAATCAACGGCGGCAAAAATAATAAATTCGCCGCCATATCTGATGCTGGCGGCCTTGTTATGGGCTATTACGATGGCTCAAAATTGCCGCTTTGGCAATGGGCGCAAGATTACGTACTCGCCGATAACTTTTTCATGGGCGCATTTGGCGGCTCTTTCTTGAACCATCAATGGCTGATCTGTGCCTGCACCCCGCAGATTCCAGAAGCGCCCGAAGAAGAGCGCGTAACACTGGATGAATACGGGCTACTTAAGCGTAGATATGATTCACCTCCTTCGGCCATGTATGGTGCACCTAAATTTGAAGGCAGTGGATTACCATTTACGCCAGATGGCTATCTGGTTGGGCCTAAGCAGCCGCCTTATCAACCTTCAAAAATTGTGCCTCCAAAAGACGGCGACCCTCGCTTTGCCGATCCTGACAAGCAACCGCTGCCACCCCAAACCACGAAAACGATTGGCGATACCCTAACCGCCAAAAACATCTCATGGGTATGGTATGCCGGCGGGTGGAAACAAGCCTTAGCTGATGGCGGACAAGCACCGGATATGAAACGCAGTGTGATTTATTCAGATAAAGCGGGAACAATCAACTTCCAGCCACACCACCAGCCGTTTAACTATTATGCCCGTTTTGCACCTGGCACGCCGGATCGAGAACAGCATTTGCAAGATGCTGACGATTTTCTATTGGCAATAGACAATGGCACATTGCCGCAAGTCGCCTTTTACAAACCCACTGGGCAATTTAATGAACATCCTGGTTACACCGATGTACTGTCCGGTGACCAACACTTGGTCGAGATACTTAATAAAATCAAAGAAAGCCCTGCTTGGGAAAAAACCGTTGTAATTATTACTTACGACGAGAATGGTGGGTTTTGGGATCACGTTGCACCACCGAAAGGTGACCGCTGGGGGCCAGGTACGCGCATACCCACCATCATTATCTCACCTTTTGCCAAGCGGCATTTTGTAGACCATACCTCATATGACACCACTTCAATCATCAAATTTATTACTCGGCGATTTGAGTTAGAACCGTTGCCTGGGGTACGCGCTAAGGCGGGTGATTTGGTAGGTGCGTTTGATTTCCAATCTGAAAGCGACGTATTGCAAGCTGAGTCCAAAGTGACCAAGCCGGTTGACACATTACCTGTCACCAAGAGTGCAAAGGTTAAAAAATCACACCGTAAATCAAAACATTAAAAATTACGTATTCTCACTGTTTTTGGGCTTTATGTTTAAAACGTACACAAACTTTGCCGTATCTAATCCTTAAATAAATTCAGGATGATAACGCTAACAAGATATACGGCACTCAGCAGCCTGTTCGCTTTACTCTGGACTGTTCAGGTTTATGCAACTAGTCCCAAAGTTGCCATTGCTTCTGCCCATCCCTTAGCGACTGAAGCAGGATTCGAGATCATCGCAAAGGGTGGCAATGTGTTTGATGCGGCGGTGGCAGTGAGTGCGGCGCTGGCCGTAGTTGAACCGGCAGGTTCAGGTTTGGGTGGTGGCGGTTACTGGTTGTTGCATCGGGCGAAGGATCATGCTGAAACCCTCATTGATGGCCGTGAAAAAGCACCGCTAGCCTCGCACAAAGATATGTTCCTGGATAAATCCGGCAAAGTGATACCGAAATTATCGCTTGATGGGGCATTGTCGGCGGCGATTCCAGGTTTACCCGCCGGACTGGTGCATTTGTCGGAAAAATATGGCCGACTGTCTCTGGCAGAAAGTTTAGCCCCTGCCATCCGACATGCCAAAAACGGTTTTGCTATCACTGAGCGGCACAGAAAAATGCTCACTTCCCGTGTCGATGTACTCAAAAAAGACCGCTCTACCGCAGCTATTTTCCTTTCTCACAGTTCAGTACCACAACCCTTCTCAATACTTAAACAACCTGATCTGGCGGAAACCCTAAAACAACTTGCCGAATCAGGCAGGAATGGATTTTACAGCGGGGAGATTGCTGAAAAATTGGTCAATGGCGTTCGTAAAGCTGGGGGGATATGGAGTCAGGAAGACCTTGATGCCTATCAAGTTATCGAGCGAACTCCAATTAAAGGAAACTATCAAGGCATAACTATAACAAGTGCGCCTCCGTCATCATCCGGCGGAATTGTCTTACTCGAAGCCGTGAATATACTTTCAGGCTTTGATTTGCAACACTCGGACGACATCACTCGTAAACACCTCGTAATAGAAACGATGCGCCGTGCTTACCATGACCGCGCCTTATATCTTGGTGATGCCGACTTTATCGACATTCCAGTTCAGCGCCTACTCAGCTTAGATTATGCCGCAGGATTGCGTAGCTCCATAAGGCCAGACAAAGCGTTACCCAGCGACTTTTTATCCGGCGACCTGCCGGAACAAGCGCAAGGAATACAAACCACGCATTTTTCAATTATTGACGAAGACGGCAACCGAGTTGCCGCAACCCTTAGCATCAATATGCCATTTGGTTCAGGATTTGCGCCAGAAGGTACAGGCGTTTTGCTAAATGATGAAATGGATGATTTTGCTAGCCTTCCGGGCGCTATGAACGGTTATGGACTGGTGGGTGGCATCGCTAATTCGATTGCGCCAGGAAAGCGCATGCTCTCCAGTATGACTCCTACCTTTCTGGAAACGCCTGATCGTATCGCCGTGTTAGGCACCCCCGGCGGTAGCCGGATTATCTCGATGGTTTTGCTGGGTGTGTTGGATTTTGCCAAAGGCAACAACCCTGATTCCTGGGTTAGCATCCCGCGCTTTCACCACCAATACATGCCCGATGTTATCGAATATGAGAAAGCTGCATTTTCTCAAAATGAAATTACAAAGCTATCAGCGCTAGGCCATCACTTAAAAGAAACCAAACGTAATTATGGCGATATGCAAGCCGTGCAGCTGGATAAAATCAAGAAGAAATTAACCGCCGCCAGTGATCCGCGAGGTGTAGGCAAAGCATGGGTAAGTCCTTAGTGGATGGACTAACAATCAAGCTTTGGAAAGGAAATATTGCCGAAACAGAATCCGATTACCCCTATTATTGGCAAATTCTTGACCAAACAGAACAACAACATGCTAACGATTTTAAAAACGAGCAATTACGCAGACGCTATGTGGAAATCCATGCTCGGTTAAGAATTCTACTGGGAAACGCCGTTAATGCTGCACCGAAACAACTGCGTATCCATAAGGCAGAATATGGCAAACCTTATCTCGCCGATTATCCTGAGCTGGCTTTTAATTTATCGCATACTGCCAATACGATGTTGCTGGCAATCGCACATAACTGTGAGCTGGGCGTTGATATTGAACAGTGTAAACCCAGAACAAATTTGGCGGCACTGGTTGATAAGTGCTTTGCTGAAGAAGAAAAAAGCTATTGGCAACAATTACCTAAATCCCAGCAAACACTAGCTTTCTACCAGTTCTGGACACGCAAAGAAGCGTTTGTGAAAGCAACAGGGAGAGGTATTGCATTAGGTTTAAAGCAGTGCGTTATCAATCCGAAAAAGCTGAAAGAACTTTTAAGAATTCCTGGTGGCTATGGACAAACCAGTGAATGGCTTATAAAAGATATTGATTTGGGCGAGTCTTTTTGTGGGGCGCTGGTAGCTAGAAATAAGGATATTAAGCACATCGTAAAGATGGATTATGTGATTCACTCGCTATAATTGCATGAATGGTAATATTACCGCAAAAAAAAACCGCCCCGAAGGGCGGTGAGTTATACAGAAGAAGTGTTTTGAATCAATATTGAATCAAACTGCCAACGCTTTAACTTGTTTGCGCCTGCCCATCAAGCCAGCAAAAGCGGAACCGAACAACCATACAGCCGCTGGAACCGGCACAGGAGCAAGTGTATTAAGATTGCCGACAGACAGACTTTGCCAGTTTGCTCCGCCATCCAAACTAAATCGACCGCCGTTAGCACCATTACAGCAACCTTCAGCCCAAAATGCTTCAAGGATGTGATTGCCTGATGTTAATGCGTTGGCACTGGAAGAAAGCAGTTGACTC
>NZ_JBEBKJ010000086.1:0-15297 GCF_040079455.1 Methyloglobulus sp.
GTTTGGGCTAGGTTCTTCCAGGACATAGGCTATTGCTCGAACTTGAATAAAGGCTTATTTTACCCATTTTGGGGCTTGAGGTCGTGCAAAGGTCTCTTATTATGCTAACTGTAAGAAATTAAAATAATAGCTTGAAAACGGTGGGCTAATTTCGGTTAGCCCACTTTTTGGAAAATTTATCTGAATAAACCATGTGATTATCACTTCCATTCGTCATTTTTTACTTAAAGTGATTTTCCTGGCTTTTGTTTGCTTGGCAGATAATACCTCAGCCGCTACGACTCGGACTTATTTCATTGCCGCAGAAGAAACGCTTTGGGATTATGCTCCCTCCTATCCGATTAACCCTATGCACCAAGGCGTATTTTCTGAGAATGAAAAAGTGTTTGTCGAGGGTGACGGTAAACGACGAATCGGGCATAAATACTACAAGGCGCGTTTTATAGAATATACGGACAATTCTTTCACTGCCATAAAGCCACGAGGATTTGAATGGGAACATTTAGGTATCTTTGGGCCAGTCATTCGAGCCAATGTTGGTGATACCATCAAGGTTATTTTCCGCAACAAAACACAAGATATGACAACCTCCATGCACCCGCATGGTGTCTTTTATAAAAAAGACAGCGAAGGCACACACTACAGTGACGGCACAACAGAAAAAGACAAACAGGATGACCTAGTAGCTCCGGGAGCAACCTATACCTACACTTGGGAAGTACCGGAACGCTCAGGGCCTGGGCCAAATGACCCAAGTTCGATCATATGGCTTTATCATTCCCACGGCAATGAAACCATGGACACCAACACCGGTTTGGCCGGCCCGATTATCATTTCCCGAAAAGACACGTTATTGCCCAATGGCAAATTGAAGGGTATCGACAGGGAATTCGTCGTGCTATTTACCATTTTCGATGAGAACAAGAGTTATTATTTGGACAAGAACATCAATGCTTTCGCCCCCGAATCTAAGGATAAAAAAGGCGATGAATCGTTTAAGGAAAGCAATCTCATGCACAGCATGAACGGTTATGTTTACGATAATGTTCCAGGACTTAACATGAAGGTTGGGGAAAATGTCCGCTGGTATCAATTGGCACTGGGGACTGAAGCTGATCTACACACGCCGCATTGGCACGGGAACACCCTGCTTTCCGCAGGTCAGCGGATTGATGTGCTGAGTTTACTCCCCGCTTCCCATGTGACTGTCGAAATGCAGCCCGACAATCCTGGAATCTGGATGTATCATTGCCATGTCAACGACCATATCGAAGCGGGTATGATGGGACGCTATACTGTCCTTCCAGCCAATTCAAAAAATGCACTCATTACAAATCAAAAATAGGTTTTCAGTAAAAAAATACTACCCCTAAACCCTCTGGATGTAATTAGACAATCTTTAACGATATTGTCATCAAGCACTAATCATCCTGTCATCTAATATCCTTATCATTTGAATCTCATCAACAACATCTAAGGAGCAATCCCTATGAAGAGGTTCGATCAAAATCCAAGTAATATTCCGCAAAGTTTAAACTTATTAGTGAGCATACCGATATTGTCGTTACTTCTGGCAGTCAATTACTCAACTGCTGTAGCAGGTGTTGACGCGCCTGTGATGGAGCAAGGTATCCAGTTCGGTGATTTGGCACCAGGACGTGCAATCGTCTGGAGTCGTGCAGACCGGCCGACACGTATGATGGTAGAGTACGCATTCAACGAACAGTTTGCCCATTCCCGAATTATTCGTGGTCCTTATGCACTTGAAGCAAGTGACTTCACTGCCCGTCAAGATTTGATCGGACTGCCTGATGGCAAGGATGTTTACGTCAAAGTCTGGTTTGAAGATTTAACCAATGCCCGTAGCAAAAGTGAACCCGTCACAGGCCGTTTTCATACCATCGGCAAACGTGACGATATTCGCTTCGTTTGGGGCGGCGATACGGCTGGCCAAGGCTGGGGCATCAATGAAGCATTCGGCGGAATGAAGATCTATGAAGCCATGCGCCAAGTCGAGCCACAGTTTTTCATCCAAAGTGGTGACAGCGTATATTCCGACGGCCCTATTCCAGAAAGAAAACCTGCTGAGAACGGTCAGATTTGGACTAATCTAGTGACACCGGAAGTGAGCAAGGTTGCCGAAACATTGAGTGAATTCCGTGGGCGGTACAAATACAACTTGCTGGACAATAACCTGCGCCGATTTAATGCAGAAGTGCCGCAAATCTGGCAATGGGACGATCATGAAGTCGTCAATAACTGGTCTAGCACCAAAGACTTGAGTGCAGATCCTCGCTATACCGAAAAGAATGTGCCGACATTAATCGCCCGTGCCACTAAAGCATTTCATGAATATGCTCCACTGCGTCCGCATGATGCTGAAGAGTCCGAACGTATTTACCGGAAACTCTCTTATGGCAAATTGCTGGATGTCTTTGTCATTGATATGCGTAGCTACCGGGGACCTAATACCAGTAACCTACAAACAAAGGAAGGCTCAGATACCGTATTCCTAGGTGAAACCCAGTTGAATTGGCTCAAGAAAGAGCTAAAGAACTCGGGTGCGACTTGGAAAGTGATCTCCGCTGACATGCCGATTGGCCTCAACATAGGTGATGGTACTGTTGATAATATTCCAAATGGTACGCCTCGCTGGGAAGCCATCGCCAATGGCAACAATGGGATTGCGGCTGGCCGTGAATTGGAAACTGCCCGCTTGTTGAGCTTCATCAAGCATGAGCATATCAACAATATTGTTTGGCTAACCGCAGACGTGCATTATGCCGCCGCCCATTTCTATGATCCAAGCAAAGCCCAGAACAAAGATTTTTCACCATTTTGGGAATTTGTGGCAGGCCCACTCAATGCAGGTTCATTCGGGCCTAACAGCACTGATGGCACTTTCGGACCTCAAGTAGTATTCAGCAAAGCCCCAGCTGTTGGACAGGCTAATTTGTCGCCTTATGCAGGGCTGCAATTCTTTGGTGAAGTTAATATAAATAGAGATACAAAGGCGATGACAGTCGATCTTAAAGATATAAACGGCACTCCGGTATTTACCAAAACTCTACGTGCAGAACAAAGCAAGGACTAATCGTTAAGATGCCACGATCATTTTGCCAGTTTTAGCAGCAACCTTATGGGATCTTTGCTTCGTGCCGATGATAGCGGACACCAAATCTTATTACAATAAATGCGTAATCTTCTTGTAATAATGAGAAGTTATAATCGTCTAGCAATTGAAACTAATTGGGTTTTCGAAGTCTTTACTGGCTTTAAACTCGAACAAACTATGTATTAATTATGAGGTGAAACAATGTCCAAGACCGCTAAAAATATCAAAGAAGATATTTCAACCCAAGTTACCAACGAAATCATATCGCTCGCTGATCTTGATAACAAGGTTGCGGAGATTGCTTATCACAAAGCAGAAACCAGGGATTTTGCCCCAGGTCATGAACTTGATGATTGGCTGGAAGCAGAACAAGAACTAAATTTGTCCTGAGAATGACGGAAAAATTTGAATAAATTCATGAATCCCGATCTGTGAATGAACTGAGCGTGAATTGATCTAATGCGGCATAAGAATCGATTTAATTTATAGGTAACCTCTAAAAATTCAAAAAAGACCCTTCTCCCTTTGGGGGAAGGTTGGGGTGAGGGCTTTAAAATCAAGTGGTTATTTCCCTCACCCTAGCCCTCTACCAAAAGGAGAGGGGATTATTAGATATCCCCTATAGCTTACATTAATGTGTTTAGATTTTCGATTCTTGTGACTTCGGTACTCCCAAAAGGTGCGTTGTGGGCTTTGTGGCTTGTGTTTTATTTTGGGTAAACTGAAGGTCGGCTTGCCATTTTTTGTGCTTGTTGCCGGATTTCATAATCTGCCTATGTCAAGCTGACGCCAAAACTTACTGTATATCAACATCTAAAATTCAACAGCCATTTTCGCTTTTTACGGCTCAAGGACTAAGAAATCTTTGGGTTGTTCAGAGATTCCTAAACAGGATATCTTGTTTTGTCTTTAAAGCACTAAGCAGCGGCTATCTTAATAGCAATACCTGTCATACAATTTTCAAGATATAGTCACGTCGTTGTCATATAAATACCTTAACCTCTCACTTGAAAGTCAAATAATTGGCGAAATACTGGGTGTCCCGATATGGGGCATGTAGCCGACCAATCTAGCGCAAACCCCTGGGGGGACAAGATGAAACTGCTTTCCGCGATTCATAAATACGATGTCTTTATGTTTTCCTGGCTTATTAATGCCAGTATCCATAACAGTTTGACGAAGGTTTCTCGTTACGTTTCAAAAACAGGCGACGGACAGCTATATATCTTGGTCATGGCCTTATTCTATTGGCACGAAGGCTTGCGAAGTCAGCCTTTGCAAGCCATCCTCTTGGCTTTTGCCGTCGAAAGGCCAACCTATTTTGTCCTGAAAAACGGTTTCAAGCGTAATCGTCCAGAGGCGGCCTTAAAAAATTTCCACAGCTTTATCACGCCTTCGGATAAGTTTAGTTTTCCATCTGGGCATACTTCCGCCGCGTTCATGATGGCGACGTTGCTGGGTCACTTTTTCCCCACCCTGTTGATACCACTTTACTGCTGGGCAGGGTCGGTCGGTTTTTCCCGTGTGGCATTAGGTGTGCATTTCCCCACTGACATCCTGGTCGGTTCTGTCATGGGCATCACCATAGCATTCTTCAGCATAGGACATATTTAATGCGTATTTTTTACGGCGTTCAAGGAACCGGCAACGGGCATATCACCCGCGCCAGGGTAATGGCAAAAGAACTGTATAAGGTGGGCATTGATGTCGATTTTCAGTTTACTGGGCGACCCTTCGATAAGTATTTCGACATGTCTGTTTTCAATGGCCACCAACTGCGCCATGGGCTGACGTTTTCCGTTAACAAGGGGCAAGTCAGCTATCTGAAAACGCTGTTGACTTCCAAGCCTATTACATTTGTGAAGGATGTCAAAAAACTCGACCTTAAATGTTATGACCTGGTCATCAGTGATTTTGAGCCCGTTACCGCCTGGGCCGCAAAAACACAAGGTGTGCCTGTTTTGGGTATTGGACATCAATACGCATTCAAACATAAAATACCCAGGGAAGGTTCTGACCCACTGGCTGAACTGGTCATGAAACTTTATGCCCCTGTGGATATCGGCGTGGGCTTGCATTGGCATCATTTTGGACAACCCGTGTTGCCGCCCATTATTGAAGCAAGTGACACGGCAGCATCAGCCGCCATTAAAAACAAGATCATTGTTTACCTACCCTTTGAAGATACGCAGGAAGTGATCGCCCTTTTGTCGCCTTTCAAGAATTTTGAGTTCCATATCTATACTCCGGATGTCGTCCCAAGCTCATTTGATTTTATTATTTGCAAACCGTTATCGCGGGAAGGCTTCCAACAAGACCTGATCGATTGTGCCGGCATTATCAGCAATGCCGGATTTGAGTTGGCCAGCGAAGCGTTACAGATGGGCAAAAAAATCCTGGCAAAGCCGCTACACGCCCAAATGGAGCAAATCTCCAATGCTGCGGCATTGCAACAACTAGGTTATGGACACGTCATGTATGACTTGGATACTGCGGTGATCGACCACTGGTTGCATAATGCCCATGCTGTCCAAATCACTTACCCGAATACGGCTAAAATCTTGGTTGAATGGCTACAGGCCGGTATGCCTGAGATGACCGCCGATTATGTGGAAAATATTTGGAATACAGTGGATGTGTTGCATGTCCGCCATTAGGAGTTATTGAGCAAGGCTTTTGAATTGGCATCTTTCACCTTGCCAGGGCGAATGCGAAGGAGTTCAAACATAATTGGCTGGGATCAAAGTTGATTCAAGACGCAAATCAGACAGGGTTAATCTTAGTCCTGGTCATGCCCATGTTTATAGGTCAGCCAAGCCATAGTAAACGACACAAACAACCCGAACACAACCACGATAGTCTTTACCGATATTTCACTTTGGATCATCAGGGCATATGCGCCCAGCATCAACAGGATACTGCCGTTTTCGTTGAAATTTTGAAGGGCGATGGAATGCCCAGAACCCATCAGTAAGTGCCCCCTATGCTGGAGCAAGGCGTTCATGGGTATTAAAAAACTGCCTGCCAATGCGCCGACCAAAATCAGCATAATTATGGCCAGCCGCCAATCGCTAACCCATGCCATCATGACGATGACTGCCCCCATAGCTATACCTAACGGCAATACGTTTACCGCATGTTCCAATGGTACAAACTTGGCTGCTATGACAGAACCAATGGCAAGCCCAACCGCAACAACTGCGGTCAATTGTGTAGCTTGTTGTAAATCAAATTGCAACGCTGATGCCGCCCAAAGGAGGATGATAAAGCGTAAGGTCGTCCCCGCGCCCCAAAACAATGATGTGACCGCCAATGAGACTTGCCCTAAAGGATCACGCCACAAAAGCAGAAAGCACCGCCAGAAATCAGTCCACAAAAATGCTAAGTTGGTATTCGGCAATTCATGTTCAATCGGCAATTTAGGGATATACAAGTTGAATGCCGCAGCAACCAGATACAATCCAAGGACGACAAGGATCGCAAACTCAGGGGCAGTGTTGATTCCGGCATTCCAAGGGAGACCGCCTAATCGCAGGGAAATCAGGGCTTCAAATTGATGGCCAATCAGAACCCCACCAATGATAGCTCCCAAGATGATCGCTGCAACGGTCAAGCCTTCCATCCAGCCATTTGCCCACACCAACCGGTTGGCTGGGAGGTATTCGGTCAAAATGCCATATTTTGCGGGTGAATATAAGGCAGAACCTGTACCCACTAAGCCGTATGCAAGCAAAGGATGCACGCCCAGGAATAAGGCAAGGCAACCTACAATCTTAATGGTGTTGCTTATGAGCATAACTTTATCTTTCGGCAAGGAATCGGCATAAGGGCCAACGAAAGGCGCGAGCAGGATAAAAGATAATACGAAGAATTGTTGTAGCACCGGAATTTCCCAAGACGGCGCAGCACGGTCTTTGAGCAATTCGATTGCTGCAAATAACAAGGAATTATCGGCCAATGAGGAAAAGAACTGCGCGGCAAGGATGATGTAAAAGCCTCGATTCATAAAGTTAAACAGTAGGCCAGTGACCTGACAAAGGCTAAGAAGTGGGACAAGAGCTGTCAGTTAGTGATAATGCTGGTTAGCTTCCATAACCTCATAACCCACGGCCACTTGAGTGTTTTTCCATCTTATAAGCTCCAGCGTACCATTGAAATGTTCCACGATAGCGGTGCAGCTTTCCACAAAATCACCGGTGTTGACGTACAAAAACCCGCCGATCTCCTTGATTTCCGCATGATGGATGTGTCCGCAGATTACGCCATCCACACCTTCATCGTTGAGCGTATTGACGATGCTCTCTTCATATTCGGAAATAAACTGGACAACATTCTTGACCTTGAATTTGACATACCCTGCCAGGGAAAAATGCGACTGCACACCCAACCAGCGTCGGATTATCCTTAAATAACGATTAATTTCAAGCAGGATGTCGTAGCTTTCGCTGCCCAGTTTGGCAAGCCACCGATGATGTCTGGCGATGGTGTCGTATTCGTCGCCATGAACCACCAGGAAACGTTTCCCGGCAGCGGTGATGTGGATATCGGATTTTTTGACGGTTATGTCACCAAAGACATAATTGTCATAGTCCCTGACGTTTTCGTCATGGTTGCCAGGTATATAAATGATCTGGGTGCCGTGCCTAGCCTTACGCAACACTTTCTGGATGACGGTATTATGGTCTCGTGGCCAATACATTTTCTTGGAAAGTGCCCAGAAATCGATAATGTCGCCTACCAGATATAGTTTTTCGCTGTCATTGTATTTCAGAAAATCCAGCAAAACGTCACCTTGACATTGAGTGGAACCGAGATGTAAATCGGAAATCCATATAGTTCGGTAAGAAGTAATAGTCATGAGCTCCTACTATTGAATAACTGTTTAGCCCCACGATTAGGTATGAACAGTGTAACCAACGCACATGAAAACTATGTGACAACGCAATAAATTCAGAACTATTGCCCTTTCCTGTAACAGTAATTTCATAAATTCGACATAAACCTGACATTTCGGTTGATTAAGGTATCCGTTTATTTTTTGGTATTAGGATGCCCATGAAAACTCAACAGACCAAGCTGCAAGCCAGATCAGAAAAAAAGCTGACCTGCTTTATCGCCAACACCCAAGAGTTAATAAAAGAAGCGCAAGCCTTGCGCTACCGCGTGTTTGCCCAAGAAATGGGCGCCACGCTCAAATCCGGCTCGGAAGGTCTTGATTATGATGAGGTAGATTTATACTGCGACCATTTGGTGGCCTACGACAATGCCAACGCCAAGATCGTGGGTTATACCCGCTTGCTCAATCAAGACCAAGCGAAACGCTTAGGCCGATTTTATTCCCAAAATGAATTCAAACTGGATAAGGTGCTGGCATTGCCTGGACGTTTTCTGGAAGTGGGCAGGACATGTATTGACCCTGATTATCGCGGTGGTGCTGTATTGACCACATTGTGGTCGGCGTTAATGCAATATACGCTGGAAGGACAATTCGATTATCTATTAGGCTGCGCAAGCATTACCCCTGGCGTTAGTGGCTATGCCGTCGATGCGGTCTATCGAAATATTGACACTAACAATATCGCTGCGCCTGAGTTGCAAGTCAAACCCTTGATTCCAGTACCCAAGGCATTGCGCTGCCAACGTGATGAATCTGGCATACCGCCGTTGCTCAAGGCATACCTGCGTTTTGGTGCGCTCGTTTGTGGCGAGCCTTATTGGGATGAGGATTTCAACTGCATGGATCTGTTCATCCTATTGCCCTTAGACCAGCTTCAAGAACGCTACAGCAAGCATTACACAAGGGGATACAAGGCTAATGAAATTGAAACTACGGCTGTGTTATAAAGTTTGCCTTATTGTCCATCTGTTTGTTGCTGGAGTCGTCATAGCGGCCATCATTTTTCCAGTACTTGATGTTTTTTGTAAACCTGATGATGCCAAACGTAAGCATGGGGCACTGAAACTGGCGTGGTTAAGATGGTTTAGCGGAATTCTGGATTTGGAAGTTTCCAAAGTGGGAAACCCATCCGGCAAAGCCAGCCTTATGGTCAGTAACCACATATCCTGGCTGGACATAATAGTGCTGGGAAGTTTTTCGTCGGCTCATTTTGTTGCCAAGAGCGATATCTTGGCGTGGCCTATAATTGGCTACCTAGCCAAACGAGGAGGCACCGTGTTTGTACGCCGAGGCGATAAACAACAAGCCAGAGCAATTGCGGAAGAAATAATTTGGTTGTTGAAACAAAACGGCACGGTTATCGCCTTTCCAGAAGGGACTACGACGAAGGGTGATGAAGTCTTACCTTTTCATGCTTCCCTGTTCCAGTCGGCGGTGCTGGCCAAAGCACCCGTCCAGCCAGTTGCGATGAATTATCTGGGCGAAACCAAACAATACGCCCCATTTGTCGGCGAGGATGCCTTCATACCGCACCTTATCAAGATGCTTTCGTTAGATAAAATTGAAGTGAGCGTTGATTTTCTACCCTGCATTGATATGTCAGGGAAAAATCGGCATTCAGTCAGCAACGAAGCGAGGGCTTTGATTATGGAAAGTATCACTGGAAAACAAGAAAAAATAGTCATTTCAAAGGTAGGATACGGCAATTGAAACCAAACGACGATAAGCCATTAAATGTTCTTTGAACATGTCTGCATGTCATGTAACTTGCCTTATTGCAGCCGTATGGGCTATGTACAGCATCTATCTGCTCAGACGAAATATGGAGAGTTATGCAACCTAAAGCTTGCTTTACCAGTTGTGGTGTTAGCTTCCATATGTCTCAATTATATTTGCTAATGGTTCTGTCCGTAGAAAATTTACCACTATTCGCACAATTAAAAATTGTGTCAGTTTAGTCCAGCGCTCTTTAAAAATTAAAAAACCATTTTCATCCTCAGGGAAATGGGAAAAACCTCTTTGCTCATAGCAATCTAATTGGCATGATAGCTTGAATTGCAAATCTTACTTACGAAAATAGGTTGGCGTAGGGGTTAATGATTTCGTAAATACATCTTGATGAGTGTTTTATACTCATCGTCTTCAACTTTTTTTATGAGTTCGTTTAGCAAGCTAATTCTGATGGCTTTAACGGTGGTTTCATCTCTGCCTTCAATAGGCACGACAAATTTGAAATATTTCTCGCCTTTATTTCCAAAATCAAACAATTTTCTTTTACATCTTAGGGTTAACTCGATAATGCTTAGATCATCTGCGACAGCAGAAAGCCCTAAAATATAGGGAGGATCTTTATGCTCGCCATCCAATATTAATTTACAGGGATCTTCAATGATCTCAATATGCCTTTTTAAATCTTCAATGATCTTTTTTTTGTAGTCGCCATAATTTTTGAGGTCATCATCTTTTGTAATGATTGATACGGTCGATAATTTCCCATACTTAAAAAATTTACTCATGGTTTTTCTCATTCAAATCAAAAAATAAACGTGCTTAGTGATTGAGTCAGGATTAAGCAGCTTATACGGTTTTGGTACTAATCAAAAGTACTAGAAGAGCAAGTACCCGTGCACCATTGCTAAACTTAATTGATAACTGTCTTATCGACAATCAAGCCTATCTGTTTACCACTGTAACGCGCGTAACCGAGAAAACTTTTTCCTTTGATGTTCGTGCATACGGATCATAACATTGACCAAGGCCTCAATTGCATCGAGTATATAGGGGCCTTTATTTAGCATGACACATTCTGCGCGGACGGCCATCGCAGCATCGGTAAATTCAGGTCTCGACCGCACGCCTTTCTTAGCAATGGATTCCAGCACTTGGGTCGCCCATATAACCGGCACATGTGCCGCTTCACATAACCACAGTATTTCTTCTTGAATTTCAGCCAGCCGTGCGCTACCCAATTCTACTGCCAAATCGCCTCGGGCGATCATGATGCCAAGGTTATGCCGCCCGATAGTCCCCAGTATAATGTCGGGAAGATTTTTTACGGCCAGATTGGTCTCAATCTTGGCAATAATGGGCAGCTCCGATGCGTTCCTTTTTACCAATTCCGCCATCAAACATTCCATGTCAGACAGCGTTTCAACAAATGAAAAACCGACCAAATCGGCGTGTTCGCAAACAAAATCCAAATCCATGAGATCTTTTTCACTTAATGGTGGCAAGTCAAGAGCGGTTTCCGGAAAATTAATCCCTTTGTCGCTATGGATTTTGACACCACTTGGTTTAGCCACCGTGATTCGTAGCAGGATACCCTGATCGGTGATTTTTTCTACTTTTGTCCCCAATTTGCCGTCATCAATCCAGACGGGTTCACCGATTTTGAGTTTCGTTATGGCCGAAGACAGTGTGCAAGCAATATGTGCAGGGCGAACCAGTACTCCGCTAGCAGAATATTCGGCGGGTCTTCCTGCGATATGTTCCGTCGTTAACAATAACAGTTCATCTTTCATTACCCGAATATCTAAAGGCTCACCGTCAAACTTTCCCAAAGTGAACTCATCGGCACATTTTTTGCTGTCCAGTTGGTCAGGCTTGAGCAGCTTTAATTTACAGCCGGAAACAAGATAAGCAGATTTTTCACAACTGACCAGCCAATCTGTACTTGAAAGCGCTTTTTCCACCTTTAAGTAACGCTGTTTTTCTTGGCTGTCAATAAAACCCAAAAACATACCAGCCGTAAGTTTCTTATGAAGTTCCTTGGGTATTGGGATTCTGAATAAGTCGTTATCGGTTGGTGAATTTTCCGAATCAACCGTTAACATCAAATAACCGGAGGCTACTGTTTTACCGGTGCGGTCTTTTTTTACCTTGATATGATAAATAGGCGGCTCTAGAGCGATGGCTCCGGTTCGAATCTTGTGGCCTGCCAAATCCATCAGAATTCGGCAGGGTCGGCCTGTTTCAGCTTCTGCTCTTCGAATATTTCTTATCATCCACTGCCAGATATCAGAATTATCGTGAGCACAATTGATACGTGCACAGGTCATGCCTTTTTTAAGTAAGGCATTAACGAGTCCATAATTCCAGGATGCTTCAGCACCTAAAGTCACCATGACATGGGCTTTACCATGCTCATGAAAAGCGCCAAACAGTTCCGTAGTATGCTGCTCTAAAAGCTGTTGGCCGCGATTAAGGCCGTATTCGTTCGGATTCTTTTCGCCCGGACGGTAGTTTTTGTCTGCGGCGCGTGACAGTACATCAATCAGTGCATCAAACGTTGATAAGACCGATGCTTCTGCCCGCCCCAAAGATGACAAACCGGCTTGGGCTAGGCGATCCTGCAAATGTCGCAAATCGAATTGGCGCATGGCTAGGTAATGAGCTAGGTTATACGCGCTTTTGGAAAAAAAACCGGAATGGAAATGTTGCTGATATTTTTGCAAACGCCGGTTTGCATGGGTTTCAATCTCTTGGCGTAAGTCAGCGACTTCAGCAAGAATTTGTTTCAGGACATCTTCATAGGGGTCGTGAGTGATTTTGTTAGTTGCTACCATGTTGCCGAAAACAATTCCATTTTGATGAGGTCAGATTACTTAAGGGAATCTCTAAAAATTCAAAAAACTCCTTCTCCTTCTGGGAGAAGGTTGGGATGAGGGTAATAAAATCAAGCAATTATATCCCTCACTCTACCCCTCTCCCAGAGGGAGAGGGGATTATTAGAGGTTTCCTTAAGAATTGTGACAGCCTTATGAAAAACTAAGGTCTGTTTGAACTGGGGCTTTAATCTGGCTGCTGATGGCGGATTAAGGCGATAATCAGGCTTTATCCTAAACGAAACAATTCCTTCGCTAATAATTCAATACCCCAAGATACCAGCAGGCACAAAACAGTCATTGCCAATATAAGACTAAATAGGTCGTGGTGTTTGAACAGGTGTTTGTTGAATAGTGGTTTGCTCATGCCAGTGTCCTCTTTTATATCATCAGTAAGCCAATATAATGATATGGGCAGGTTAAGATATGATGACATTTGTATGAATTTTTTATGACAGGATTATTGTTCTTGCGTTTTGATTTGATAGGCTTCGATCATCGCTTTGCCAGTGCCAGGCAGTGTGGACGCAAGGTACAAGGTGTTGCCATCAATTAACGGAGCAGAAAGCTGCCGTCCCGTTCCTAATAGGGATTGTTCAAACAGTACAACTCCATCTTTTACCCGGATACCATACAATGTGCCAGGATTGCCGATGTCCACAGTCCAGACAATCGCATCGTTATCTTCACCCAGTGTCGAAATCACGGGCAACGAAGGATGACTCCTGAATTTCTTGACCGCCGTACTGCTAGCTGGATCAGGGTATTGCCAAAAGCCCTGCAATTTCGGCTTGCCATCTGTCAACACGATCTTTAAAGCAACCAGACCTGCCGGATGGGTGTTATCTGGCATAAACGTGGGGATCACTACCACAGGCTCATCGTTGATAGTGGTAAGTGCCGGTTGGGTAACGATCATCCCCATCCAGCCTGCTTTACAGGGATCGGATGGCGTACCGCACATATCGACAATTTGCAGGCGATCATATTGTGTACCCAGATGATTGGCATCAATCAAGTAAACCGCACCTTCCTTCCCTGGTTGTACGAGTACGGAATGACCGCTCTTTAGGTTAACTTTAACAGGTGCGCTGGCGCCTAGGTCATAATCCATCCAGGCCAGACATTCCCAGAATGTCTTAACATCGCATTCGCCATTAGCGGGTTTAAAAAACGTATTGCTTGCTGTCAATCGTGGGATGAACAGATTCTTGCAAGAGGACATACAAGCGTAGTCCGGCTGACTAGCATTAAAGTTTTTACACAGTTGTGCATCACACTCAGGATTAAATTGCAGGCCCGGCTGCACACGCATAAGGGTATTGGCATAATCATGCCGTGCGAGATCGACTTGTCCATTGCCGACGGGTACAAATAATTCAAAACTATCGGCAGTCGGATACAGTTGCGGCCCTGCCGGTGTCCAAATACCGCCGGCACAAATCATTTCCTGAGTGCCAGATTCGATAGTGACAGGGCATTCAGCTTCTGGGGTAGTCAACAGCACATTGCTTATTGCCTGGGCTGTGCCTCGTAGCTTCCAAGCATCCATATCAATTTCAAACAGCCAGCCGTGAAAGGGTTGGGTATCCCCTGCATTGCCAAAAGCGGCGTAAACAAATCCCCACTCAGTGCCTACCTTCCGAGTATGTTTGAGCGCAGAATGAGAAAAAGCGGTGGGTGGTTTGAATTTGACCGATGCAACACCACCTGCGGCAGGTTTTTCAGCCGACAACACCAAGACCGGAAAAGTCTCGTCCAACTTTTTTTGCACCAAATCTATCACCGCCATGCGATGGCTGGTACGTACGCCTTTTTCAAGACATTGATAAAGAATGACCAGCTTATTTTCTATCATTACCGGTGTTGAAATTAGCTGTGCTTCTTGACCTTCTGGGACTGGGGCATTAATTTTCCACTCCAGCACCCCGATTTCGCCATCCAATGCAGTGATTTCGCCATCTGAGCTGGGTACTATTACGATCGGTCGGCCTTGAGATAAATCGAGTAATAGATTTGCAATAATACTTTTATCGAAGGTTACAGACGATTGGACATCTTCTGGAAAAAGCCTTTCCAATTTTGGGGCTTTGGGCTGTACGCTCTGGGCAAAGCTGTTAATTGCATAATTGCCGACCAATAGCAAACCAGTCACTGTCAGGATGTAGAAAAGGAAATGTTTGATGCTTATCTTCACGTTACGCCCAAATACGTAATTACAAGCCTGAAATTTTAGTGTAGGACTATGACATGTTTATGACATCCGCAAAAACCGAATACAAAACTTGCCTAAATCAGAATAAAAAAAGACTACCATCAACGCTATTAACTGGTAGCCATAGAGCGGGACTAACTTGAGGAGGGATTTGGATGATTTACTTAATAACTCACCTTACGCACACTTGAGTATTTGAAGTTCATCGAAAGCCAGCCGGACGGCTTTCAAATACAGCTTGGCCCTGAGCGCGAAATGGTTGAGCTTGTGCTTAATTGAAAGGCATTCCAGGCGAAAGGCGGCATAGATCGACAGGAAGACAGGGTTGCCTTGCGTCCTGACCCGTTGCGTCGGCGACTTTGCCAAAGCCGTATTGGATTTGAGGGTTTTATGGAAGACCTCCACTTTCCACCGTTTTTGGTAGATCGCTTCGATCGCCGCTTGGTCGCAGTCGAGGTCGCTACAA